>JAGLSW010000035.1 GCA_023135565.1 Candidatus Aminicenantota bacterium
CTCACCCGCTGCCCTGCGGCGAAGCAGCTAAACGCCTCCTCGTGCGAGTGGGGTCGCCGACCCCTGTTAATCGATCAGTTCTAAAAATTTGGCTTCGTCGATAAGCGCCCCCCCCACCTTCCTGGCTTTCTCCAACTTGGAACCGGGAGAAACGCCAAATAACAGGTGGGTGGTTTTAGAAGAAACCGAAGCGGTCACTTTACCGCCCCGTTTCTCGATCTCTTCGGCGGCTTGCGAACGGGGGTTAAAATTCTCGAAAGAACCGCTGATCACCCATACCTGATCCGCGAATACAGCCGGTAATTCCTGTTTTTCCCCGGTTTCCGCGGCAAAATTCAGTCCCAACTGTTTTAACTCTTCTATCGATGCTAAGTTCCGCTGATCGGTAAAATGTTCGATTATAAGCAGCGCGGTGGTCTCACCAAAACCCTCGATGCCGGAAAACTCTTCCTCATTGCGCCGGGCGGCAGCAGCAGTGATTTTGTCGATGGAATCGAAACCGTTCTTAATCAAGTCGGCGGCAGCGGCTTTGCCAAGGCCGTCGAAACCTAAAGCAGTCAACACCCGGCTGAAAGGCTGGGACTTGCTTTTCTCCACACTATTTTTGATGTTTTCCACTTTTTTTTCTTTGAAACCCTCTTCCTGCAGCAGCAGGTCATAGTTAAATTTATAAATACCGGGAATACTTGTCACAAACCCTTTTTTATAAAGAAAATCGATGGTCTTTTCGCCTAAAGTGTCTATGTCCATCCGGTCTTTGCCCACAAAATAGGCCAGTGCACGTTCCAGCTTTTCCGGACAATCGCGGTTCTTGCAAAAATGGTGAGCGCCGTCTTTAACCAGCGCGGACTCGCAGAAAGGACAAGCGCCGGGGAATTTAAAAACCGTGGGATTTTCGCAATTTTTCTCTATCACTTTTTCCACCGCCGGGATAACATCACCCCTTTTGGAAATAGCCACCTTATCGCCTATTCCCAATTCCAGCATCTCGATGTACTCCTGGTTGTGCAGGGTGGCGCGGGAAACCGTACTGCCGGCTATTTTTACCGGTTCTAAGATAGCCACCGGGGTCACTCTACCGTTCCGGCCCACCTGGATTTGTATGTCTAAGACAGACGTTTGGGCTGTAGGCGCGTCGAATTTGAAAGCAGTTGCCCAACGCGGGTGATGGGAAGTATAACCTAAGCTTTCGCGTACATCGATCTCGTTGACTTTGATGACCAGGCCGTCGATTTCGTAATCTAATTCATCTCTTACTTTCATGCGTTCTTTTACGTAAGCAGTCAGGCCGGCCACTGCGCCGCCGGTTATTTCCGGTAGTTTTTCTTTCGTTAACGCCAGGATTTTCTTTTGGTCCGAGAAAAAACCCACCCGGCGATTTATCCTGAAGTTCAGTTCTTTCAAGCGAGCCAGGATCAAGATGTGGTGGTTAGAAAAACCGGCGGGAAAATAACCTTCGTAGACCAGGATATTCAGCGGCACTCCCGCCACAGTGGAAGACTTGATGTTACGCAGGGAACCGGCAGTTAGGTTCCTGGGGTTTGAGTAGCGGTTTTCGAACTTGCGGTTGTAGTTTTCGAAGTCCGATTTTTTGATATATATCTCGCCGCGCACTACAAAATCCGTTTCTGCCGCGGTTATCAGGGGAATCTGTTTGATAGTCCTGATATTTTCCGTCACGTCGTTTCCCACTATGCCGCTGCCCCGGGTAAGGGCCGCATCCAACCTGCCTTTTTTGTAGTAGAGGACGATGGACGCCCCGTCGATTTTTTCTTCTACCACGAAACTGAGGTCCTGTTGGGCGTTTTTTATAGTTTTAGCGAGCCATTTTTCCAGTCCTTCGCCGCTATATTCTTTATCTAAGCTCAGCACCGGGATAGTATGTTCTTTTTCCGGGAAAGTATTGTCTAAGTCGGAGCCGACTCTTTTGGTAGGGGAATTTTCCGAAGCGTATTGGGGGTATTGTTTTTCTAAGTCGAGCAGTTCGTCGAAAAGGCGGTCGTATTCCCGGTCGGAGATTTCCGGTACTGTTTTGACATAGTAAAGGTATTGGTGGTGCAGCAGTTCTTGCGACAGCGCAGCGATTTTTTTCTTAATATCCATGCTTCAATTATAGTTAAGAATCCCATAATAATCAAGCCTGTTTCCCGGGGATCCCAATCCCAAAAAAGAACATGACAGAAAATCGTTAGGAAAAAAATTTTGGCGCCACATGGACACCAAATGGGGAATTTTATTTTGGGGAGGTGCGAAAAACCGCATGGGAAGAGCGCACCCGGAGGGACTCGAACCGCCTTGTTTTCAACCTACTGATTAGAAGGTATTAGACCGGGTTTTTGAGGACTTCGTTATATTGTGATTATAGGCGTATAATGCTTTATTGTGGGGGTTTTCGGGCTTTTGGTTAAAAACCGGTAAAAAGCTTAGATATGGGTTGTATTGCTGTGTTTATCTTAAAAATGGTCACAAATCGGCCACAAATCGGCCACAAATCCCCAAAATTAGAAGCTTTCAAAACCCGTGATATTGATTTGTTTTCGGTTATCCAAACGGATAACCGTTTTTGTCATTTGGTTTTAAAAATCTGTTGAGATTTAATAAGTTCCTGAAACTGTAGCGATTACATAAGCCCCACTACTTGTGGCAGTTTTATAGAGTTTCCCGTCTTTATAAATTGAAACTGTTACAGAACCATGGCTTGTATCATTTTGGGCTGATAAATATAAAAAATCTCCTGTATTCGCACTTCGAGTAAAACTCCATGGAAGCCGCACATTTGATTTTTGAGAAGTTGAGTTTTCAGCAGACGCATATGTAATATCAACTCTTCTTGCTGTTCCTGTTATTTTGTATTCAACATCCGGGTAATTAACTCTTACTTGTACTTCCAAAAAAACTTCACCATCATTATTAGTAGCAGTCAATTTATAATTGTTGTAAACTTGACCGGATGTCGTGGGGTCGATTTCTAAACTCCCGATAGAGTTTACTTCTCCAATTTCGGTGTTGCCGTTTCTTGTAATCATTACCGTATCAGCATTTGAAACATCCCAATGCAAGGTAGTTGTTTCTCCAGGTGAAACAACAGTTTTATCGACAGAAAAGTTATTAATAACAGGAAGTTTTTTCAATTCGGGGAGATTAACACTTCCTGAGACTGATTTAATATTTCCATCTTGATCTTGATAACTTATAATTGCATCGATTTTATTTGCACTCCCTACACCACGATTATCCGTTACATATAAATTTTTTGAGCTATTAGTGCCGTTAGCTGGTATATATGAGTTTGAAAAAGCGTCATTCCCATCAAATGTTGATGTACCTATTGAATCTTGATCTTTAAAAAAATTCAATTGAACATTAAGTACGGAGGCCCCCATTCCATTAGTCTCTTGTAATGTCAAATTGATTTTATATCTAATCTCAACTCCAGAATCTTCACCTTCGGCTAAGAACTCTATTATTTGTAAAGCAGCTCCAATTAAATCATCAACATTCCCACTTTTTTTGCATGAGATTGTAAATAAGAGCAAAGATGCTATTACAACCCAAACTAACGATCTTAAAATTAAATTTCTTTTCATTATTTCCTCCTAATTATTACCAGCCTAATTTTACATTATATTTAAGATTTTTTCAAGACGTTTTCCGGGAAAATTTCAGGTTAAAAAAATTTAAGGGTTTCTGGACGGCCTGTGCGATCTCATATCAAGGGTATGTGCTACCCTATCCCATTCTACAGGGGTTAACCGGGGAACCTGGAGCCGCTGCGGGGGTAAAAATACGATTCGTTTTAGAAACTATAAAAAAAGACGGGAACCTATCCCCGGAACCCCGGCTTTTTTCAAAAACTTTCCTTTTTTAAGAAACATTGGGGTCAAGTCTTGCATTAACACATTTCGGTGACTCAAATGTTGCAATGCAAGACTTGACCCCGAAGTCCCTTTTGAATGGAAATTACCTGGAATGAATGATTTGTACTATCTACCCATCTAAGCTGAATTGATTTTGCTGCCTCTATTGAATTCTAATTACCAACCCCGGGATATTTTTTATTGCATAATATAAGCGGTCGTTCGAGGAAGAAAAACTCGAAAGGTCGCAGTTCTCATCCGAGGAGGTGCGACCGGGTGCAGGAATGTGGGGATGTAACATGTTAAGGGGGCAGTGAGGGAAGGTTCGAGGAGGTAAAACTTTGAAACATAGGAGATTAAAAATGCCGCAAGAAATTAATATTACCATAGATAACAAACTCAGGAGGGAGAAACGGGGTATCAATGTGTACCACCACTCTACAAAGGGGGCACATATTATCAGCCACGAAAGCTCGCTTACCATCCCCCTCAAAACAACGGGGGAAAACGATTATCTGCACATCTCTTTAGTCAGCGGTCCCGGTAATCTATGGCAGCCCTGTTATATAAATATACCTTCATGGGCTGATTTTGAGTTTTCCACGGAAGTCAAAGTGGCAATCACTCATTTCGGTGCCGGGACTATCTTAAAGATTCAACCGGGGCCTCCTTCCTGGCAGTTAAAAATGACAAGGCCGGCAGGAGTTCTGCCGGAACCTACGATAGGTAAAGTCACAATCACCGATAATGAAGAGCAGCGCCGGAAATAGGACTAAAAAGTTTCTATTAAGACGTAAAAATAAGGCGATGAGGTAAATGTATAGAATTTACGAATTTTTATCTTGATTTTTTTTTTCAAGTATGCTATTCTTTATTTTCACAGGGTGGTATTCCCGGAATGGTAAAACTTTTAAGAAAACCAGGAAGACGATACGGCACGGCATTTGTAGGTGGATACTTTTTTGCATTTATATTCCTAAACCTAATTATCGCGATTCTTGTAGTCTCTCCCCGGGGTTTATACTGTCAAAATAAAGGCTTCAAATATATCCGGAACTACAGTCCGGGAGACTACAACCTTGAACCGCAAAACTGGTGTGTGCTCCAGGATAAACGCGGTATCATCTATGCTGCCAACCAGGGCGGGCTGCTGGAATTCGACGGGATTTCCTGGCGCAAAACCGAAATTCCCAACATCTCGGTGCGTTCACTGGCCATGGATGAATCCGGCGTTATTTACGTTGGCGGCAACAGTGAGATAGGCTGCCTCACCCCCGGCCCAAAAGGCTCTTTGCAATATGCGTCACTGGTACACAGGCTGGATGAAAAAGAAAAAAACTTCTCAGAAGTATATAGAACACATGCCACAAAAGAGGGAGTGTATTTCAACCCTTTAAAATTCTTGATCCGCCGGGATGCAGCCGGTAAACAATTAAAAAAATGGCTGCCTAAATTAGGCCCCCGTTTTCTCATTTCTTTTACTTGCGGGGGAATTTTTTTTGTCGATCAGCAGAACGCAGGCCTTATGCGGATGGAAGGGGATGTTTTAAAACCGGTTCCCGGTGGCGAATTTTTTGCCGGTAAAACGATTTATATGATGGCGCCCTATGATGACGGAAGACTGCTTATCGGTGTTAAGCATCAAGGTTTTTTTATTTATGACGGCAGTCGAGCGAAACCTTTTCCCACCGAAGCCGATGCTTACTTAAAAGCAAACCGATTCTATCGGGGTATCCGGCTCTCAAGTGGAGACTTTGCCCTAACTACTCACCGGGGCGGGCTGGTAATCATCGATGCACGGGGCAAATTAAAAGAAATTTTCAACAAAGATTCCGGTTTGCAAGATGATGATGTGAAGTATGTTTTTGAAGACCGGCAGGGCAACCTCTGGCTGGCCTTAAATGAAGGAATATCGAAAATAGAGTACAATTCCCCTTTCTCGATCTATGATGACCGGTCTGGGCTGGAAGGACTGGTTCTATCGGTGATAAAGCACGGAGATGATGTATACGCAGGCACTACCCGCGGATTATACCGGCTGGTAAAAGAAAAGCACACAGCGCCGGCCTATGTGCTCCCCGGCAGGTTTAGGCATGTCCTTGTCCCCGGGCTGTCTGCCGACTGCCGGTCGCTGCTTTCCAGCGGAGGTTCCCTATTGGCGGCAGCGAATGATGGTGTGTTCCAGGTAAAAAATAATGCCGGAAAAGCTTATGAAGTTATTAAGGATGCGTCTCATATTTTGTTGCAGTCGATTAAAGATAAAAACCGTATCTGGGTGGGAACAAGTAAAGGGTTGTCCGCATTGTATTTTAATAGGGAAACGAGGCGCTGGCAAGAGGAATATAAATTCAAAAAAGTAGATCAACCTGTTTATACTATCGTTGAAGACCAAAGAGGAAACCTCTGGTTAGGCACATTGACAAACAGGGTGTTTAAAATAGACTTCTTTACGCCGGAGACAATTAGCGATCATGAAGTAAACCGGTACGGGGCGGAGCATGGCCTACCCGACGGAGAGATAAATGTGTTTAAAGCCGCGGGCCATATGATGTTTGCTTCCCGGCAAGGAATATTCCGCTTTGAAAAAGAGCAGGAAACCTTTATTCCCGATTTTACCTTTGGAGAGGAGTTTGCCGGTGGGCCAATGGGAGAAGGAGTCTACCGCATCGTAGAAGACAAAGCTAAAAATACCTGGTTCCACTCAAATAGAAGAAATATCAAAGCTGTTCCCCAGGTTGGCGGAACATTCACACTAGAGCGGAAACCCTTCCTGCGTTTTGCCGGTTACCAGGCCAATGCCATCTACCCCGAACCGGGTGGGAATACCGTCTGGTTTGCCTGCAGTGAATGCCTGCTGGCTTACGATTTAAAGGTAAAAAAGGATTATGATCTCGACTTTCACACCTTTATTCGCAAAGTAGAGATCAATGGCAATTTAATTTTTTATGGTTATAAATATGAAAGAGACGGCAGTGTGGCGGACCCGGTCTATACCATCGACTATAAAGATCGAAAAAACTTCCATTTCGAGTTAGCTGCTTCATTCTTCGACGCCGAACCGGCAGTAGAGTATAGAACAATGTTGGAAGGGCACGATGACCGTTGGAGTCCTTATCTGTCCGGGAATAGCAAGGATTTTTCCAGTTTAGATGCCGGGCTGTATACGTTCCGGGTGCAGGCGAAAAATGTGTACGGCACTTTGGGTAGTGAAGCTGTTTTTTCTTTTAGGGTTGCGCCGCCCTGGCACCAAACCTACTGGGCTTTTTTTATTTATACTGCGGTTTTATCTTTTTTGGTGTTTCTTCTTGTCAGGTGGCGCTCCGGGAAATTGGAACGGGAAAAACAAAAACTTGAACGAATCGTTAAAGAACGAACAAAGGAGATCCAGGAGAGAACAGGAGAAATCAAAGAGAAAAATCAACAATTAGAAGAACAAACCGTCAAATTAAAAGAACAATCGGAAAAATTAAAAGAGATGGATCAAATAAAGTCGCGGTTCTTCGCCAATATTTCCCATGAATTCCGCACCCCCCTGACGTTGATTATGGGGCCTTTGGAAGAGATGCTTTCTAAGGTCCGGGAAAAAAAAGATAAGAAAACACTCAACCTGATGCTGCGCAACTCCCAACGTTTATTAGGTTTAATCAACCAACTGCTGGAACTCTCCAAATTTGAGAGTGGCAAGGTGAAACTCCAGGCTGCATATTTAAATATTATTCCATTTTTAAAGGGCATTACCGCTGCTTTTGAAGCGGTGGCCGATAAAAATGAGCTCGACCTGACATTTCGATCGGAAGAGGAGAATATCGAACTGTATTTTGATGCTGAAAAACTCGAAGAAGTTATTTTTAATCTTATTTCCAATGCTGTAAAATTCACCCCCGGCGGAGGCAGAATCTCCGTTACCGCCGCAAGGGGCCCGGGAAACAAGATAAATTTTTCTTCCGGTGGGCTGGAGATTTCGGTTTCCGATACAGGTCCCGGTATCCCCAGGGAACAGTTGGCTCATATTTTCGACCGTTTTTACCAGGCGGACAGTACCCATGAGTGCCATCGCAAGGGTTCCGGCATCGGGCTGGCCATAGCAAAAGAACTGGTTGAGCTCCATCACGGCAGCATAGATGTGCACAGCAGTGTGGGAAAAGGTACGGAATTTATCGCCCGGCTTCCTATGGGCAAAGAGCATTTAAAACCGGGAGAAATCGTAGAATTACCGGGGCCGCCCCCCCTGCGTAAAAGTTCCGGCAGCATCCCGCTAATTTATAAAAAAGCACAGGAATCGGTTGTCCCCGGGGAAGCCGAAACCGGTCAAAACAACGCAGCCGGGGTTAGCACAGCCGCCGCGGAAAAATCCGGCCCGGGTGGAGAAGAAATCGATCTTTTGAAACCGGGTAGGGAAATTATCCTGTTAATAGATGACGAAGCCGATATGCGCCGCTATATTCGCACAGCCCTGGATCCGAATTACCATGTGGTAGAGGCAAAAGATGGCCGGGAGGGCATCAGCAGAGCACAGGAAATCATACCCGACCTAATTATCAGCGATGTCATGATGCCCGGGATAGATGGATATGAATTGTGCCGCCAATTAAAAAACAACGTTAACACCAGTCATATTCCCGTCATACTGTTAACCGCCAGGGCTTCGGAAGAGAGTGTGCTCAACGGATTGGAAACCGGGGCCGACGATTATATCACAAAACCTTTCAACACCAGGATATTGTGCGCCCGCATCAAGAACCTCATCGATCTGCGCCGCCATATGCAGCATATCCTGAACCGGGAGACGGCGCTGCAGCCTGTTGAAATCCCTGTTTCTAAAGTTGATAGGAAATTTATAAAAAAACTACAGGGAGTAATAGACGAGAATATATCGGACCCGGAATTTAATATCGAACAACTGCGCCGGAAAATGGAAATGAGCCAACCCACCCTGTATAGGAAAATACAGGCAATGACAGGGGAATCCCCCACGGAGTTTATTCGCTCCTACCGGCTCAAGCGCGGCGCGGAATTATTAAAAAACGATTTCGGTACAGTGCTCGAGGTAGCTTTTGAAGTCGGTTTTTCCAGCGCCAATTATTTTACCAAATGTTTTAAGAAGAAGTTTCACCAACTGCCTACCACTTACATGGCAGCGGAATGATAAATGAATGGAAATTACCAGGATTGAATGATGCGTACTATCCTTTCGTTCCGGTTGAATTGATTTTCTTCCTCTAATTGAATTCAATCTACTCACATAGGAATGGCCTTTATACTATAATATAGGCAGATCGTTTGCTGCGGAAAAAATCAAAGTGCAAATGGTCGCGGCCCCGCCCCGGATAGGGAGTGTTGGCAGGGGCTTTTAGTATTGCTTAAAAAAACCAAAAAAAGGAGGTTTTAAAATGCCAAAATTTACATTTACTGTTAAAAACAAATTGAGTGAAGGGCAGTATGGCAGAAATGTTGCCGTTTACAACAGTTCCGATTCGGTAGAGGCAATTATCGCCCATGGGAATTTCGAAAGCTTTAATGTCCCCATCAATGATGTGGATGCTTCCCTGGCAATCACTGTAACCGGCGCGCCCGGGAATCTAAAAAATTGGTGTTGGGCGCATTTACCGGCCAATGATAATTTCGTTTATGAATTGATTTCAAACGATGTCGGCAGCGTTAGCACAAAAGTTTCAGGCAGTACGCTTATTCTTGCAATTCCACCGGGATCTCCCGACTGGCTTCTAAAAATCGGCAGCCCCGGTAAAAAATCCTCTCCATCGAAAGGAAATGATATCATACTCACCAGTGAAACCGGCAATGTGACGCCTGGGGGCAATGGGCCATAATTTTAGCCTATATCCTGGGAATACCGGGTAGGAACCCGGCTGAGGAATCGGGCGAATCCGGGCGGATATGAAGTACCTCCGCCCGGCAATAAATGCTCGAAAGAACCGGGTAGGACCCGGTCCGGGTCAATCTCGCCGCCGCACTGTCTCGATGGTAATGGTTTTGGTAAACCAATCGTCTGTAACCGATTTATTCATTTTTTTTCTTTTGACTGTGCCGATAGCCCGGGTTCTATCGAGTTTTACAATTTTGCCCAATTCCAATTCTTCTTGCATCAGCAGAAAATCGTCTACTCGCTCAGTGCTGATGATTAGTTTGAAAATATCCACCGCCGCATTTTTTTCGCCGGATAGATAGAAATAATCATCCTCTCCGTCGCCCCACAGCGTCACCCAATCGTTCCCTGCCGGCAGCGGGTCGTTTTTCAAAATATAAACTCCGTAAGCTTCGGAAAAATAGGCCAATGTAAAGTGCAGCTCCCGGCGGCTGCGATTGTGCAGCCGCAGTTCCCCGCGGATCTCCCGCCAATCGGCGCCTTCTTTCACGAAATGCAGGGTGACCTCGCTGCCTGGATGCGGTTCTTTCTGCCCGTCCTTTCGTATTTCAAAAAATTTATAATCAACTTCAGCGGATTTAAAAGAGGTCTTCCGGTTTTGTAAACTTAGGCTGCGTTCCCAGCCTATGACTTTTTCTAATATCGAGAAGATGAAATCGCTGCATTCCCGCGGGTCTCCTTCCACTCCCTGGAGCAAAATCCCGGTCTCCCGGTTATTGAGCAGGAATCGCCCTGCCTGTGCCGACAGCCCATACTTAGCCGTTCCGTCCTCCACGAAAACGATATTTATTGCTTTGTGGGCGGCCAAAGAATTTACCAGTTGTGCTTTAGACGCTTCGTCTCCTGCTAAATATACCGGTGTGGGCGGCACCGGCAGGCTTAAAATCTCAGCCCGGTAACGGTCTTTACCGGCAGCAGGGAAATCCAAAAGCAGGGTGCTTTTCTGCGCCTGCACATCCAGGACTGTCCCATACCCCGCTATTTCGCTCCCCCCGGTATCGCGGCTTCCGGCATCGGGGTAAAGGGCCACTTCGATCTTTTTGCCGGGGTCCGTGGGCAGACCGTGCAAAGCGCCGCATTCCATCTTCCAGGAACCTTTTTCCGCGGAAACGAAGTACCGGGTCGGCGAACCGATAGGCTCTCCCCCTAAGAACTTCGTGTAAGCCGGAAAACGGGCAAAAGTTTCAAACTGAGGGTTTTGTATTTTGGTTACTTGCCGCATGGCGGCGCGGCAGCGGACATATAGGTCGGCGTAACTTATATCTCGCCCCGATTCTTCCAGCACCTTCATTAATATGGTAGAAAAAAGGCCCCTGCCTTCTCCTGTTTCCCAGGCTTTTTCGGTTCGATCGCAAGCAGCCAGGAGCACATGTTTGCCGGTGGGGATACTGATTCGTTCCTTTTGTTCAAAATAGCCGTCTAAATAAGTTTCCAGCGGCCTCGGCCTGCCCGGGTCCCATTCCGTGGTTTGCCTGGCTGCGCCTAATTTGACGTCACCTACGTCCCTGGTTATCGAACCGGAATGGCAGCAGTCCATTGTGATTGCGATGTGAGGATTCTTCTCGGCCACCTGCGCCAGCAGCACGGCCAATTCTTTGTCTGCCAGGTCGAAACCGCCGCTGCTGCGGCTGTCGTAACAGACCAGGGTTTCGTCTTTTTTATCGGGATAGAATTCGTAGAATTCAGGCGCAGCCGATTCCCTGGCGCCATGGCCGCTGTAGTGGAAATATACCACGTCATCTTTGCCTGCTTTACAGAGATGTTCTTTGAATAGTTTGATAATATTGGCCCGGCAAGCGTCGCTGTCCCGCAAAATCTCCATACACAGGTTTTGTTTAAAATTATCCAACAAAAAATCGCGGACATGGTTAACGTCGTTCACGGCGCCCTTCAGGTTGGTGACATTGCCTGAATAATTATTGATTCCCACTAAAAGAGCGTAAATTTTTTTGCTCATCCTATTGCCTCCTTAAGCGCGGAAAAGTTTATAATTTTTTTCCCGTCACACTAAAAAGATAACATATCAGCCGCCGGAATTCAAGCCCCGCGGCGGTAACTATTCAGTTCCGGGAAAA
>JAGLSW010000350.1 GCA_023135565.1 Candidatus Aminicenantota bacterium
ACATTTTTTTAATGAAAATCCGTGAATACTGAATTTTCTTCCCTCTTTTGGTTTCAACTTTTCGTTGTAAACATCGCCGACACGTTATGAATAGTGGATGATTTTGGAGGTGATTACTGCTTGGCTTGCGAAATTAATGCTGCCTCCGGCGGGGTGCGGCGCACCCACCCTCTTAGCCTCCGGCGGCCTTGCCGGTGTTTCGCGGGCCAAACTTTTATTGAGCTATTTAACACCTTAGTGCCCCTGCCGGGATCTCTCCCGGAGCAGCAAATCCGCCAACACAACGGCTGTGGCATTTTCTACTACCACGGGCGCACGCAGCGCAATACAGGTGTCGTGACGCCCTTCTATCACTAATTCGCTGCGCTTGCCGGTTTTCATGTTAATGGTGCTTTGAGGCAGGGAAATGCTGGAGGTGGGCTTTACCGCTGCCCGAAAAATTAGCGGGTTACCATTGCTGATGCCGCCGTTAATGCCTCCGGCAAAATTGGTTCCCGTACTGCCGTCTGTATCTACGATAAGATCATTGTGCTGCGAACCGGTCATGCGGGCGGCCTGGAATCCGGCGCCGAATTCGATCCCTTTTACCGCGGGTATGGCAAAAATCATATGGCTGAGCAGCGATTCGACCGAATCGAAAAAGGGTTCTCCCAACCCGCAGGGCAGCCGCCGCGCTTCACATTGGATAATGCCGCCGATGGAGTCTTTTGCCTCTACTGCTTTGTCAACTGCGCGCTGGATATCCTTATCACCGCCTGCTTCTATTAATGTGGCCGATACTTCTATGGGGGCGATGATTTTTTTGGCTATTACACCGGCAGCTACCAGCCCCAAAGTAATACGCCCGGAAAAATGACCCCCGCCCCGGTAATCATTAAAACCGCGGTACTTTCTCTGAGCGGTGAAATCGGCATGACCGGGCCGGGGAATATCTTTTAGAAATTCGTAGTCTTTACTTTTAATGTTGGTGTTTTCAAAAGCGATCAGCAGCGGAGCGCCGCTGGTCCTGCCGTTAAATACACCGCTCTTTAAAAAAGGTTTGTCGGCTTCCAACCGGGGCGTGGTGCCTTTTGCCCCGGCTTTGCGCCGCAGCAGGTCTTTCTCGAAATCCTGTGCGGATAAAGGTATCCCGGCAGGACAGCCGTCGATTAATATGCCCACTTCCCTGCCGTGCGATTCTCCGTAAATACTGATGCGAAATAACTTACCGAAATTATTCATAGGTCACCTTTTTTTGCCTTCGGCGAGTCAGAACCTT
>JAGLSW010000351.1 GCA_023135565.1 Candidatus Aminicenantota bacterium
GAGCGCTATAGCACATGTGCGTCCCCTACGGGTATCGTTATTTGCGCTCCATATAAACGCCCTATAATAAACTGTCTCCAGGCTTCAAAAATAATATTTTGCCGGAAAGTGGCAAAACTTTACGATTAGGTAACCTAAAGTTTTTCCAATTGGTCAGACACTGCCTGACCAATTGAGTTGGAGTCACTATATCCTTTTGTCAAAGTTCGAAAAAGAAATTCCCGGTATTTTAAAATTACATAAAGGTGCGGTATAATAACCACCTGGCCTGTTAAAAACAATAAGCCGGAATTGGGGCTGCAGCCTTATGCCATAAACCTTTTAGCGAGGCTGTTGAAGAGCGCCGCCGCTAAAACGCAAGTGATCGTCTCCACCCAATCGGTGACATTGGTTAACCAATTCAGTTTCGAAGACATTATAGTAGTCGATAGAGAAGAGAAACAGTCGGTTTTTAAACGCCTGGAAAAAAAAGAAATGGAGAACTGGCTGGATGAGTACGGTATCGGCGACCTATGGGAAAAGAACATCATCGGGGGCAGACCGGCGCAGGTGCCGCTCCAACCTGTACTTAGAGCAGCGTCTTGATCTCCAACCGCCACTCTTCGCTCTCTTCATCATCTTTTAATATGTAGATTTTCCCATTACTTATAGTATAATAGTTATAAACATGGGGTAAAATCATATCGGTTTCCACTAAAGACGCAAAGGTTCTTTTCAAAAATTTTCCAGTCGTGTCGTATACCAACAGTTCACTTTCACCCTCTTTTTCTTTGTAGGTGATAATGTATACTTTAGCATCCACGATATGGAAGTTCCTGATATAAGGAAAATAGGAGGGGAATTTCAACCTGTTTTTGAAAGCTTCGTACTCCGCTTTGAGATTGGTTTTCCATATCTCCATATATCTTTTTTTGTGAAGTCCGGTGACTTTTATTTTTTCATATGCGGGTTGAATCGCATAAAGTTTTTTGCCGCTGTCATCGAGCACGTTAACCGCGCCTTTTTCGTCATCGATAAATATTTTGTCCCGGTGCACATAGTAAGAACGAACTCTCAAGTTAACCGCATTAACGGGCTTTGGCCTGTCATAAAAAGGATGTTTGAACCGGTATATTTCCTCTCCTTTCTTGAAAGCTTCGTCAAAAAAATTGACGGTTAAAAAAACACCGTCCTTGTTCCTGGTAATGGAGGTGCCGACGAAACGGTTTCCTATGGCCTTGAATTCAAAGCTGCGCGGGTTTTTCAAAGTGACCTGTTTGATGTACTCCCCGGCCCGGGTAAAATAGGTCAGCCTGCCGCTGCTGATTACGATGAAATGGCTTGGTTTTATATTTAAGATGAGGCCTTCGCCGGATTCTTTGAATTCGCCCGGCCCTTCGCCCCGCCTGCCGAATTTCTTTTGCAGTTTATAATCTTTCAGCGAATAGATATAGATGGTCGCCCCTTCGGTGATAAATAGCTGCTCCCCGGCTGCGTACATTCGCTGCGGTTTCATTATGTCCGGCAGGACAACTGTTTCGGCGCAGAGGCAGGCCGTTAGGATTATCAACATAAGAAAGAGTTTCAAAATTTTCATTTTTCCTCCTGTGATTCTTAAGTGTAGCATAAGTTTTTGAAAAAGTTGTCACTAAATTGTAATAAGATTATCATCAAAACATGACAACGTTTTTTTTAGCCTATCCTGTTATGATTTTCGCAAGCCCCTAATCGGCTGGGGGCACGCGCCCCCTGTAATCAAAATGTAAACCGGCGGTTGACTTTAACAGTGAATAATGGTATTTTTTAGTGTAATTTTGCGAAAGTGGCGGAATTGGCAGACGCGCTAGACTTAGGATCTAGTGCCTTCGGGTGTGGGGGTTCAAGTCCCCCCTT
>JAGLSW010000352.1 GCA_023135565.1 Candidatus Aminicenantota bacterium
TCAAAACTTTTGTTTAATTTCATTCCTTTTTTGTGATTTTCCTCTTGCCATTCTTCCAAAATTACAAAGGCATTAGTACCGCCAAAACCGAGAGAATTAACCGCTGCCCTGGATGGTTCGCCCGTTTCTCCTTTTTCCAGTGAGGTCAGGCTGTCATTCACCCTGAAAGGGCTGTTCTCAAAATCGATCTTCGGGTTCGGGGTTTCAAAATTAAGACTGGGGGGGATCACACGGTGCTTTAAAATAAGAACCGTTTTAATAAACCCGGCTGCTCCGGCTGCCGAATCTATGTGACCGATATTTGTTTTCACCGATCCGATGCGGCAAAAACCTTTTTTGTCCGTATCGAATGCCCGTATTAAAGATTGGATTTCGATAGGGTCTCCCAGGACGGTGCCGGTGCCATGAGCTTCGATATAACTTATGCTTTCAGGTGCTGCGCGGGAAATATGCAGGGCTTTCTTTACAGCTTCCGCCTGGCCTTCGATACTGGGGGCGTTAAAGCCGACTTTCCGGCTGCCGTCATTATTAATCGCCGAACCTTTAATCACCGCCTGGATGTTGTCGCCATCCCTCAGGGCGAACTTTAGCCGTTTCAATACAACTATACCGATGCCGCTGCCGCCGACACAGCCCCGGCTTGCAGCGTCAAAAGCACGGCAGCGCCCGTCCGGCGAGCCGATCATGCCTTCCTGGTAAAGATAGCCGTTTTCACCGGAGAAAATAACTTTCGAACCGCCTGCCAGGGCCATATCGCATTCGCCGGTTAATAATGCCCGGCAGGCCATGTGAATCGCCACTAACGAAGTAGAACAGGCGCTCTGTACCACCACTGCCGGACCTTTGAGATTTAATTTGTAAGAAACCCTGGTGCTGAAAAAATCCCGGTCGATCAATTGTTGAGCGGTAAACTCACCTATCTTCCTAAATTTGCCGCTCAATATAGAGAGGGCCTGCCATTCGAAATTAGCCCCGGACCCCGCATAAAGCCCGATTAAACCGTCATATACATATGGATTATAACCAGCATCCTCCAGCGCTTGCCAGCAGCATTCATGAAATATACGCAATTGCGGATCCATTACTTCCGCTTCGGCAGGCGTATAACCGAAAAAAGCTTCATCAAACATCTCTTTGTCCGCTAATTCACCACCGCGAACTTTGACATAATCGGGGTCCTGAATACTGTCAGGTTTTACTCCTGCTTCAAGCAGTTCCCGGTCGGTTAAAAAAATGATGGATTCCACTCCATTTTTTAGGTTTTCCCAGAATTCCCCGATGTTCTTTGCCCCAGGGAAACGTCCGGCCATACCGATTACAGCAATCTCAAAACCAGTCAGGTTACTTTTTTTATTCATTTAAGTTTCTTTATTAGTTATATTAATTTTAATTTCTATGAACAGCCATCAAATTGCCTCCGGCGGCCCTGC
>JAGLSW010000353.1 GCA_023135565.1 Candidatus Aminicenantota bacterium
TGCGCACGGGGTTTAGAAGCAAAAACGCTCACACGCTGCCTTGCTGCGAAGCGGCTTATCGGCTGGGGACGCCGTCCCTCCCGAAATAAAGACGCAAACCCCAACGGAAACTTCGCGCCTGGGGATAATAAACCGCTTCAGTCGGATCAAAATAAAGAATATTATTCCGCACCATATCCCGGAGCAGTTTCTCCACTTCATCTTCCTCCATCCCGGCTTTGACAAAATCTTTTATATCCGCAAACTCCTTCTCTACAAATAACCCCAGGATTTTCTCTTTCTTACTCTTCGCCCCGGTATAATGAGAGACGATTCCTTTCATCTTTTTTTTATAAAGGGCTAAAACTTCATCTAAAGGCTGATCGAATAGACTGTCCAATATATATTGGATTTCCCACATACTACCCCCTACGGTATCCCATATTTTCTCCGCTTCGGCTTCGCCCAAGGAGTATTCTTTGACTTTCGAGTATTTTTCCAGGTTGAGCAGCCATTCCATGGTGTCTTCTTTCTCTAAGTAATCCACTTTATAGAACTCGGACGTTTTCTTCAACCGCGAATCATTATATACGGTACTCAAAAAATAACCGTCCGATGAAGCGATGATAATATGAGCTAAATGACTCTCTTTAGTCATGGCTACGAAAAAATTAAACAACTCGATAATCAACTGCCGGTCTTTGTCGTTGTTCATATACAGATGCTCTACAGCCTGGAGTTCATCTATAATGATTACGGGTTTTATCCCTTTTTCGGTAAGCTTGATAAATTCGCGTTTCATGATTTGAAAAGGGTCCAGCTCCCCTTTCTCCATGCGTTTCAATACTTCCACCGACAGCTTAAAAAAATTAAAAATACCATATTCCCGCGTCTCTTTTATATCTTTTGAGGAGGAATTATCATCGACGCCAAAAAAAATACGGATGAAATCCCTGTAATTCCCCGACCAACTCTCTCTCAGGTTGAGGAATTTGACATCCACTCTTTGTTCCTTTTCGACTTGCTCGAAGAACTTATAAAGCAGGGTGGTTTTGCCCGAAGATCTGGGGCCATGCATAAAAAGGATTTTATACGGCCTGGCATCTATAAAACTCCTCAAGAAACGCAGTTCTTTCTCCCTATTAATAAAGGCAATATCCAACCGGTATTCTAATTTATTTTTTTCATTTTTTTTCATGGTTTCATTATAATACTACATTTTTCTTTTTTCAAGCCCACGCCCCCCTCCGTGGCTATATTAATTAACTCCAGCCCCAGCATTCAGTCCCAGCAAAAAACAAACAAGTTTCCCGGTTTGACTGTTTTCAAAATGTATGATAATATGAAAGTATGAAATGACGCAAAAAATCATCAGAACGGAGGTGATAAAATGAGCCTTGCCAGGGTTAACCAGAGAGGACAGATTACCATACCGGCCCGGTTTAGAAAAGTTTTAGACTGCAAAGAAGGGGATTATGTGGAAATTATTCTGGATGAAAACACCTTGAAGATAATTCCTAAAGAACTGATCGATAAAAGTCAAAGCTGGTTCTGGACAAAAAAACACCAGGAAGAAGAATCAGCGGCAGAACTTTTCCCGGGTAAAAGGACAGCAGTAAAAAACGCCGGGGACTTAATCGATGAGCTCAATAAATAAATTCGTATTCCTACCCAGGTTTAAAAAAAGTTATAAGAAACTATCCCAGGTATCAAAAGAAAAGGTAAATCAAGCTTTTAAGCAAATGGAACAGGACCTGGGTTATCCATCCTTAGGTGTGAAAAAAATCAAGGGAACAAAAAACATATGGGAAGCCAGGGCTTCAAAAAGTCTAAGGATTACATTTAACCTGGAGGGAGATACGATTGTTTTACGGACTGTCGGTGAGCATGATGTTCTCGATCATCCTTAGTGTGTAACAGCACCAGCTCCGGCATTCAGCAAACCGGCATTCGCAAAATCTAACGGGCTCCCTGCCGGGGGCCAAAATTTTCGATGATTTAGAATCAAAAACGCTGCCTGCGGCGGAGCCGCTAATCCCCTCCCCACGTGGTGGGGCTTGCCTCCGGCGGCCCCTGCCGGGGAGGCCAAACTTTTAAAAAAGTTTGATCAA
>JAGLSW010000354.1 GCA_023135565.1 Candidatus Aminicenantota bacterium
TCATTCGTTTCCGGGTGAGGCTCGCATCATGATTGACTGTTCCCGCTTATCGCTTATTATTATCCGCGTCCCCCCGCACAGCGGCTTATTGGCTTAACTTTGAACGAGCCAGTCGATTTAAACTAACTCCTGATTCCGCTGCCTGGATGGTTAGGTTGCGATGAACCTCAGGTGGCACCTGCACCGAAAATTTGCCGCTGTATTGTTTACAAGAAATGGGTTCAGGCACAGTTTCACTATTATTCATCATATCGGTTACTACTTCAGCCACCACTTTGCGGATACCTTTAAAAGCAGCTTCCGGCGTTTCAGTCAGCCAACTTAAGCTGGGGAATTCTGCACACAAGCCTACATATTCGCTATCGTCTTCAGACCAGGTTACTCGATATGTATAACGATCATTTTTTAAAGCCATGATCTACCTCTAATTTTTCAACAGCCATAAGCACCTGTTTAACCTGGTATACTTTGGCTTTTCCTTTATTATTTTGAACGTTTACCCGGGGATCGCCTCGCCAGGGTGTTTTATATACGCGATGGCTGCTGCCGCTTTGACGAGCTTCCCCGAAATAAAATTCACATATTTTACACAGGTCACTGAACCTAATGTCTTTGGGATTCCGTTTCATCTGTAAGAGAATTTCGTTTACTTTAGCCATTGGTTTTACAATCACTGGAAATAATACACTACCATAATTGGAAGAAAAAATCAAATTTTTGATAAACCGGATGTGATTGACCTACCTCTCATAGGTTGGGGACGCCGTCCCCCTGGAAGACGTTAGCTGAACACTCTTTTCACAGCAGGCCGGGAACCGGGAAATATATCAAATTTTCGAGAACTTTAATATATATCAGAATTTTGATATATATTAAAATCCTGATATATATTGACTTTTTGAAATTTTTGATATATATTGAATTCTTGATATATTACGCTAAAAAGGAAGTACACCATGTTTGAAAAATGGAACATTCCCGATGATATATGCGACAACTACCCCATCGGGCTTAACAGTCTCGATTTATTCGTAGGCCATTCCGAACAAACAAAATTCCTGTCCGGCATCCTGACAAATAAATCGGTGGTCCTCCTGGAAGGAGAAATCGGCGTCGGCAAAACCTCGCTGGGAAACTACATCCGCCACTCGAAAAAAGGTTTCTTTTCTCCCCTGCTGGAAATTCCCTGTAAACCGAAGTGGGATAACGACACCTTTATGGGCATCGTATTGGCAGCTATCGTTAAAGAAATAATGCGCAGCGGCACTCCCCATAAAAAACTAAGAAAACACGAAACCATCCGCGAAATCAACGAAAAATTTTCCGATTTAAAACTGGCCAACTTAGGTATAACAGGCGCCGGATTCGGGATCAGTAAAGGTTCCGGTTTCTCCAGGACTTCTTTTATTAATCAAACGATCTTGATAGATTACCTGCTGAAAGTGGGTGAAATTATAGGCGAACAATACCGCCAGCCCGCCCCTATCATCATGCAGGTGAATAACCTGGATACTCGATACAGCTTTTCCGAAGACGACTTAACCCGCCTCTTTAACGATATACGGGACACCTTGCAAATTCCCAATATTAGCTGGATCATATGCGGCGATTCCGGGTTGGGGAATTTTTTAAAGAAAAACGTCCCCCGTGTGGGACAGATCATTAATACTATCGTAACCGTGGAACCGTTATCTTTCGAGGAGATAATAACCGCATTCCGGCTTAGAATAAAAAAGGCCGGGATGAAAGGCGAATTTCCCGTAGAACCCGGCTTATTAAAATATATCTATGATATTTCCAACGGCTCTTTCAGGGAAATCCTGAATATTATATATCAACTTTTGGTCAGGTACTATAATGAACCGCTGGTCACAACCATTACCGGCGAACATGCCCGCTTCTTTTTTTATGAAGCCGGTAGGCGGCATGTGGAAACTCTAAAAAAATCAAAAATCCAATACCCGGTTTTCGAGGCTGTGGTAAACCATCCCGGTATCAACCAAAAAAATCTCTCAAAATTAGTGGGCAAGCAGCAGTCCAATGTATCGAGAGTGACAAAAGAACTCGAAGCTATGGGATTCATTATTGTAAAAAAAGAAGGCCGGGTCAATTATTATTACCCGGATATCAAATACCGTATCGGTTTTTCAAACATAAACGGGAATAAAATGAATGACCCGGTTGTCTAATAAAAAAGGGGCAGTGTATTCGAAAATTACAACGATACGGGAAACCGATGCCTTCGGCGACCCTGCCGGGTGACGCCCCCATTGAATTTTTCGTTGGGGGCCAGCGGCATACCGCACCTTTGAAAAAGTTTGAACAAAACTTTTGTTGATTTAAAAGCACACAAAACTTGATTTTTTTCGCTTTTGGGAATAAAATGAATGACCCGGTTGTCTAATAATATGGGAGTTTTTTTTCATTTTCTCTAAAAAAAATTCCTATTTTTGGATGACCGCATGAGAAAATACGATACATTTCAAAGGAGCCCAGAACTGGACGAACAAAAACTGCTCGACGCCGCCCGCAAGGGCGACCAAAACGCTTTCAAAGAGTTTATCGAAAAATATGAGCACAAAGTGGCAAGAACTGTTTTCAGCATGTTGGGCAATTGCAGCGAAGCGGAAGATGTGGGCCAAGAAACTTTCATCCGCTTCTACCGCTCCTTAGACCGCTTTCGCGGCGAATCCAATGTGGGCACCTACCTGACCCGCATCGCCATCAACCTCTCCCTGAACGAACTCAAACGCCGCGGCCGCAGGGAAAAAATCTTCTTCCTAAAACCGGCCTACCGCGGCGAAAAGGACATATTGGATAACCTGCCGGCCGGGAACCCGGGAACAAACCGGGAAGAGTCCAAAGAGATCGTGCAGCTCGGCCTGCGCAAACTTAAACCGCAATTCCGGGCTGTGCTGGTGCTGCGCCTGCTGCACGGTTATTCAACCAAAGAAACCGCGGAAATCTTAGACCTGCCGGTAGGTACGGTGCTGTCGCGCCTGAAACGAGCGCAAATGAAACTAAAAGAAATATTAAAACCCTTTTGGGAGGTGCAAAATGTCTCAAAAACAGGATAAAATACAGGATCTTCTCTTCCGCTCTTTCGACGATTCCCTGAACGCCGAAGAACAAAAAGAACTGGAAACCGCGCTGGAAAACTCGCAGACGCTGCGGGAAGAAAAAAGACAATTAGAAATGCAGCGTACTGCTGTCGCAGCCGCGGGCGCCGGTTTGTCGTTTAAACCTTTTTTTGCCGAAAGGGTGATGAGGCGCGTCACCACGGAAAACAAAAAAGAGAGTTACAGCGACATATTTTTCGAGACGCTTTTCTCGTTGTTTAAGCGGGTGGCTTTAGCCGGTGCCGCCGCCTGCCTGATCATCATCTCCTACAACCTGGTAAAAGGTGAAAATTTAAAAACCGGCGATGCTTTGTACGTGCCCCAGGCGACTTATGAAGCCATGCTGCAAATGTCTTTATTTTAGCCGTTTAAACCGGAGGTCGGTCATGAAAGATTTAAATATAAAAGTAAAAACAGCCTTAATACTCATTGTTACTTTGTTGATGGGTATCATAATCGGAGCTATGCTGTACCGGGCTATTTCCCAACATAAGATCAAAGAACTGCTGGACATGAAAACCAGGGAAGGCTTTGCCCGCAATCTCGAGAGGGCTATCCAACCCACAGCCGGGCAGCAGGAAGGAGTAAAAATAATATTGGATAAGTACGCCCCGCAATTTGCCGACATCAACCGGCAGCACATGGAAAAAACCAGGGAACTGGTTCAATCTATGCGGGATGAACTGGTTGAAATTTTAACACCGGGGCAAATGAGAAATATGCGCCGGGGATTTTTGAGACAGCGGCGTTTTCCCCGTGGTCCCGGTTTTGACGACCGTTTCCGGCAGTCTCCCGGCCCGCAGGACCCCCGCCCCTTCCGTGGGTTCCAGGATCAACGGCAGCGCGGCAGGCCCGGGTTCACACCGGGGCAAGAGCCGCCGGATAAAAAGTCGGGAAAAGAGGCGCAGAAAAAACCGGGGTCCTCTGAAACTAAATAAATTTTTGATTTTTTTTGCCGGTAAAAGAGGGAGATAATTGTTTATACGATTAGATGTGTAATTATGACAAAAAAAATATCGGTAAAATTAGTAACCATCATATTTGTTTTGCCGGTGCGGTAGGGGCGAAGGGCAAGCGCCGCTTGCCCCTACAAAAGTACTAAATTCATCTTTTTTCCAAAACCGGAATAGTTACACCGTATGGTGTCCAGGAGGAAAAAAATTACTTAACTCGTTAACTTTAGATCGGCGCTGTTCTCCACTTGCTCGATCTTGCCCATATCTAACTTGATTACCCGGTCCGCTACATCGAAATAATGATCGTCATGAGTGATGGCAATCACAATCTTACCCCTTTCTTTCATTTTGGGCAATAAAGTACGGTAGAAAAATTTCCTGAAACCGGGATCCTGATCGGCTGCTACTTCATCGAAAAGATAAATGGGACGGTCTTCTAAATAGCAGCGCAGTAGGGCCAGCCGTTTCCTCTGACCGCCGGAAAGTTCCAGGGTGCTGAAGGCATTGTTTTCGATTTTGACTTTATCTTGCAGTCGCAGCATTTCTAAGTATTCCTGGACTTCCTTCTCTTTGCCGCTGAGGTCCACATCGTATAACTTCTCAAATAGATGGAAGCCGCCGAAAACCACGGAAAAATATTCTCCTAATCGGTCATTAGGCACATCCTTTCCATTGATGGTGATATTTCCATCATCCGGGATATACAGGCCGGTCAACATTTTAGCCAGGGTGGTCTTACCGCTGCCGTTACCGCCGATAATAAACACGATCTCTCCTTTTTTGGTGCGAAAATCTAAGGGGCCGACGGCAAACTTTTCACTTTCGTCTTTGGTCTCATACTCGAAAAACACACCTTTAGCGTCGATTTCCTGCACCTCGCCCACTTCGGAAGGCAGCCGGGGTGTGTCGATGGATGAGAGATTACCGGGGATATCTCTCATCAGTCCCCGTACCCGCTGCCAGGAGATATTCATCTGCGTCAGGCCGGGGATGGAATTTAGAATAGCGGTAACAGGCCCGATTAAATAAAGCAGTACCATAATAAAACTCATCAAGGTAGTGGTTTTGATATGGGGCAGCACCGCGGGTATGCCGAAGGCCACTGCTCCCAATACCATAACCAGCATGGATTCCCCGATCATAAAGGCATTGATAAATTTTAACATAGCCCTGGAGGCGTTGGAGCGAAATATTTGTGTGACGCCTTCTATCTCGTCTCTATAAGCAACTTTTTTGGAAGAGTGGAGGCTTAGTTCTTTGAAGCCGTCGTTCATGCCGTTTAATAACCCTAAGTAATCGTTCTGGGTGTCCCTGG
>JAGLSW010000355.1 GCA_023135565.1 Candidatus Aminicenantota bacterium
ACGTTGGGCTTAACAAAAGTTTTTGCGGGGGTGCAGGGGGCAGTTTTTTCAAAATGCGCCCCCTGCTCGCCGAAGGCAAGTATTTGGAATTAAATTATGCTTGAAAAAATCGTATTATTCTTTCTAAAAAATAAACTAATAGTTATATTGTTAGTACTGGGTATCCTGTTCTGGGGCATCGCCGTAGCTCCTTTCGATTGGGACACCGGGCTTATTCCCCGCGACCCGGTGCCGGTAGACGCTATCCCCGACATCGGCGAAAACCAACAAATCGTCTTTACCAAGTGGATGGGCCGCTCACCACAGGACGTGGAAGACCAGATCAGCTATCCTCTTACCGTGTCACTTTTGGGAATCCCCGGTATAAAAACCGTGCGCAGTTATTCCATGTTCGGTTTTTCCACTATTTATGTGATTTTTAAAGAAGAAGTGGAGTTCTACTGGTCCCGGTCGCGCATTTTAGAAAAACTCAACAGCCTGCCTACCGGTACGCTGCCGGGAAATGTAAAGCCTATGTTAGGTCCCGACGCCACGGCTTTAGGCCAGGTGTTCTGGTACACTTTAGAAGGGCGCGACGAAAAAGGCAATCCTACCGGCGGCTGGGACTTGCAGGAACTAAGAACAATCCAGGACTGGTACGTACGCTACAGCCTGCTGGCAACCGAAGGCATCAGCGAAGTCGCTTCCATAGGCGGTTTCGTCCGGGAGTACCAGGTGGATGTAGACCCCAACGCCATGCGCGCCTACGGCATCACTTTAGACGAAGTGTTCAATGCCGTCAAAATGTCCAACTTAGACATCGGCGCACGCACCATCGAAATCAACAAAGTCGAGTATGTCATCCGCGGCCTGGGTTTCGTAAAAAATATCCGCGACCTCGAGAATTCCGTCATCAAAATGAACGACAACGTGCCTATCTATATCAAGAATATAGGCAATGTGGCCTTAGGCCCTGCCCTGCGCCGCGGCGCGCTGGATAAAGAAGGCACGGAAGCCGTAGGCGGGGTAGTGGTGGTGCGTTACGGCGAAAACCCGCTGGCCGCCATCAAAAACCTGAAGAAAAAGATCGTGGAGATCAGCCCCGGACTGCCCAAAAAAACCCTATCCGACGGCACTGTCAGCCAGGTACAGATCGTCCCTTTTTATGACCGCGCCGGTTTGATAAAGGAAACTTTAGGCACCTTGAAAAACGCCCTAACAGGAGAAATCTTAATCACTATCATCGTGGTCCTCCTGATGCTGCTTAACCTGAGAAGTTCCCTGCTGATCTCCAGTGTGCTGCCGCTGGCGGTGCTGCTCTCCTTTATTGCCATGAGATACTTAGGCGTGGACGCCAATATCGTCGCCCTATCGGGCATTGCCATTGCCATCGGCACTATCGTGGATGTGGGCATCGTCTTCGTGGAAAATATCCTCAAACACATAGATCACAGCAAACCGGGAGAAGACCGGATGACAGTGATTTCCCGCGCCGTCGGCGAAGTGGGCGGCGCGGTGTTAACCGCCGTGGCCACCACGATAGTCAGTTTCCTGCCGGTTTTTACCATGGTGGCGGCGGAAGGCAAACTCTTCAAACCCCTGGCTTTTACCAAAACCTTCGCACTGGCAGCTTCGATTTTGGTGGCAATGTTGATTATTCCCCCCTTCGCCCACCTGCTGCTGGCCCGCAAAAAGAATAAAAAGCCCGCCAAACCCTACTTCTACATCGCTTTAATCGCAGTTGGCATCCTGCTGCTGTTCTTGCTCAGTTGGTGGGTGGGGTTGATCGTAATCCTGACCGGCGGCTACCATCTCTATGAGAAAAAAATCCCCGAAAAAATAAGAAAAAAAGTAAGCACCGGGGTCAATTTCGCCGCTGTTTTTATCGTTACCATCATATTGGCCGGGCACTGGCTCCCTTTGGGCCCGGAAAAAGGACTTATCCTCAATTTTATTTTCGCCGCCGTTATTATCGGCGCTGTCCTAACTCTTTTCAAGTTCTATGAGCGCGGCTACGGCGCTGTGCTGCGCCGGGTGCTTAACCATAAAGGACTTTTTTTGACTTTAGTTGTCCTGCTGCTTTTCTTAGGCGGGCTTAGTTGGCTGGGTTTCGATACCTTTTTCGGTTGGCTGCCCGGCCCGGTGAGGAATTCCGCTCCCGCAGCTTATATGGCAAAAAAATTCCCCGGTTTGGGCAAAGAGTTTATGCCCCCTTTAGATGAAGGTTCTTT
Source organism: Candidatus Aminicenantota bacterium (assembly GCA_023135565.1). GTDB lineage: Bacteria > Acidobacteriota > Aminicenantia > UBA2199 > UBA2199 > JAGLQA01. Next base: position 2,211 of record JAGLSW010000355.1, read on the forward strand.
TCTTTACATGCCCACCACCATGCCCCATGCCTCTATCGGCGAAGCGCTGGATGTGATAAAAAAGCAGGATATGGCTTTTGCCGCTATCCCCGAAATCGACACCGCCGTAGGCAAGTTAGGCCGGGCCGATACGCCTTTAGACCCGGCGCCTGTTTCCATGATCGAAACCATCATCAACTACAAACCCCGCTATATCGTCAACAGCAAAGGGGAAAGACTTCGTTTCCATTTCCATCCCGGGGAGACCGATTTTTTCCGGGACGAAAAAGGGACTCCCCTACCCGCCCCGGACGGCTCGCCTTACAAAGTAAAAGGCAGGTATGCCCGCGATGAGCAGGGCAATTTAATCCCCCACAGCAGCGGTTATCCTTTTCGTTTGTGGCGTCCTGCTTTAGACCCGGAACTGAATCCCGGCCGGGAAGCTTGGTCCGGAATCGAGTCCCCGGCGGACATCTGGCAGGAAATCCTAACAGCCGGTCGTATTCCCGGCACTACTTCCGCCCCGGTGCTGCAGCCTATTTCGGCGCGCATCGTGATGCTGCAGAGCGGCATGCGCGCTCCCATGGGCATTAAAGTCAAAGGCCCCGACCTGCAAACCATCGAAACAGTCGCCCTGCAAATGGAAAAATTATTAAAAGAGGCGCCCGGCGTAGAAGCGTCGGCAGTGATCGCCGACCGCATTATCGGCAAACCCTACTTAGAGATCGAAATCAACCGGGAAGCCATTGCCCGTTACGGTATTCATATGCAAAAAATACAGCATGCCATCGAAGTGGCCGTAGGCGGAAAAACGGTCACCACCACGGTTGAAGGGCGCGAGCGCTACCCCATCCGGGTGCGTTACATGCGGGAGCTGCGGGACAGCCTGGAGGCATTGAACCGGGTGTTGGTGCCCGGTGCCGGGGGTGTGCAAGTGCCGCTGATGCAATTGGCGAAGATCAACTACGTGCGCGGCCCCCAGGTGATTAAAAGCGAAGACACCTTCCTGGTAGGTTATGTGATGTTCGACAAGAAGCCCGGTTTCGCCGAAGTAGACGTAGTAGAAGCAGCCCGCAAATATTTAGAAGAAAAAATAGCTTCCGGTGAATTGCAAATCCCGGCCGGGGTGAGTTATGTCTTTGCCGGAAATTATGAGAACCAGGTCCGTTCAGAAAAAACCTTAATAGTGATTTTACCTTTCTCTCTTTTTATTATCTTTTTGCTGCTTTACTTCCAGTTTAAGCGGGTTTCTACTACGCTGCTGGTTTTTTCCGGGATTATCGTAGCCTGGGCCGGGGGGTTTATTTTGATCTGGTTATATGGGCAGCCCTGGTTTTTAGATTTCTCAATTTTCGGTGTGCACATGCAGTCTCTTTTCCAGGTCCATCCCATTAACCTAAGTGTGGCCGTGTGGGTAGGTTTCCTGGCGCTTTTCGGCATCGCGTCCGATGACGGCGTCATTATTGCCACCTATCTCGACCAGGTTTTTGAAAAGAAGAAACCGGCCACCATCGAGGAGATTCGCGAAGCCACCGTGGAAGCCGGGAAGCGCCGCATACGGCCCGCCTTGATGACCGCCGGAACCACCATACTGGCCCTGCTGCCCGTACTTACTTCTACCGGGCGGGGCGCCGACATCATGGTGCCCATGGCGATTCCTTCTTTCGGCGGCATGGTTTTCGTATTGGTTAATATCCTGGTGGTGCCTGTGGTTTACTGCTGGATCAGGGAGAAGCAGCTCGGGAAGAGATAGTTATGAGTGATGAATTATGAATTATGAGAAAAACGCTGCCGGTACCGGGTACTATTTTCACCACGACGATACACAGATGAGCACAAATAATGAAGCAAATAGCAGCGGCAATCCTAATTTTGGAAATAGTATAATTGCTATTGATAAAAACGTAACAGGTATGGTATCATTAATGCAGATGAATAAAAATAAAAAATAAACAGGAGGAAAAATGAAAACATTTTTCAAAGTATTATTAGTTTTATTTGTTTCTTTAGTCCTGGTATCGGGGATGAATTCTCTCTATGCCGGGGACGATGTAAAAAAGGAAGCCAAGAAAAAAGCGCCCTGCTGTACAGCTCACGCCAAGAAGGACGCTGCTCATAAAGCGCACGCCCAAAAAAGCGCCGCCGATTGTGAAGCGGTCAAATGCGAGCACAAGACCGTTTATGTTTGCCCGGTAAAAGGCTGCAAGCACAAAGCCGACAAGCCCGGCAAATGCCCCACCTGCAAAAAGGACCTGGTAAAGAAGGAACTCTGTGTCATGACGATGTATGTTTGCCCGGTGAAAGGCTGCAAATACAAAAGTCACAAGCCCGGCAAGTGCCCCACCTGCAAGAAGGAGCTGGTCAAAAAGAAAATGGCCGTGTGCGCATCCGAATGCTGCACCGCCCACAAACCCGTGTATGTATGCCCCATGAAAGAGTGCAAAACCAAATCCGATAAACCGGGTAAATGCCCGAAATGCGGCATGAAATTAAAAAAAGTCGAGGTCAAAGGCCACGATAAAGCCGAAAAAAAGCACAAAGAGCATGAGCACAAGCACGGGGAAAAACACGATCATAAGCACTAAAACAAACTTTCACGAAATTATTAGAAAGAAGTAGTTTCGTGTTTATTGGTAAGTGGTGAGTGCGGTGGAGTTATTTTCACCGGCTCACTACTTGCCGTGTTTTCGATTTTGACCCCATGCACACGGGGAGGCGACCCCGTACGCACGGGGCAGCGTGTGAGCGCTTTTGATTCTAAATAAACAAAAGTTTAGCCCCCGGCAGGGCCGCCGGAGGCAAGAGCTTTTTTGATTCTAAACCCGTTTACCTGAGTAGCAAGATTTTTTTTAAGAAGCGCATCAAACCAGTATAGTAAGTTATAGTGTGTTGTTTCGCCGAATTTGGCGGTATCGGATTATTCCAATTATCTGGATTAAATTTATTTAAATGCACCATTAGGTAACACACTCACAAGCACAGTCTAAAAAAGCGACCTCTATAAATCGCCGGAAATCGGGGTAAATCTGTAACCATTTTTAATCCAAAATTCCAGCGAAATCCAACGAAAACCGACCCGGTTTTTTAAGAAAAAAGTACACTCCATTTAACTCAAAATTTCAACTTTTTTATAGAGATTTTTCTTAACGGCTTACCGACCAGAAAACCCAGCCCCTCCCGGTTGTAATTGGAGGCGGTAGAGTGACGAAAAGATATAATGTCCGTTTGTTGATGACTTGATAATTGCTATATTTTATGCTATAGTGCCCATATGGAAAAGAAAAAACAATCTTATGGATAAATGGGATTTTCAGAGTATTTAAATGAAGATTCTACCTAAACTTTTTATTGGTTCATCCTCTGAAGGCCTTTCAATAGCCCAGGAACTTAAACGTTTGCTTAAGCAGTATGCGGATATTAAAATTTGGCCAGATATTTTCCAACTGGGTGATTCGATAATCGTATCCCTCATTCGTGAAGTAAACCTTTGTGATTACGCTATATTAGTTGCAACTCCTGATGATTTAAAGGGAATACGCGGCAAACAGGAAAAAACTCCGAGAGATAACGTTATCTTTGAGGCAGGGTTGTTCATAGGACGCCTGGGAACAGGGCGTACATTTGTTTTGTGCGACCTCAAAAGTGAAACAAAGTTACCTACAGATTTAGCCGGCGTTACGGTTGCAACATTTGCTATCCCCAAAAAAAGCGAAGTATTGGCCGAAAAATTGAAGCCCGCCGTGGAAAAAATTTCCAGTGCAATAAAAAAAGGTGGGATTGATACCGAGATAGATTTCCTCAGGTCTTATCTCACATTTATTCACCCGAAAACCCGGATTTCCGACTCCTATGCAGACATTTTGTCCCGGCGGTTAGATAGCTTACGTACAGAAGTCAAAAAACTAGAAGACTCGCAAAACTGGGGTAAACTATTGGAAGTAAAAAGCCGCCTACGTGAATATTTTGAGTTTTCCGGGAGATTGGAAGAGGGTATCGAATTTGGGAAAGCTTTTTTAAAA
>JAGLSW010000356.1 GCA_023135565.1 Candidatus Aminicenantota bacterium
GGGCCGCCGGAGGCTAAGAGGCTGGGGACGCCGTCCCCCCCTGCGATGCAGGGTTAGTATTTTTTGAATGTCCGTTTCCAGCGGGTTTTGGAGAAAAAGTTGATAATAGTATGGAATATATCTTTTAGTTTATGAACGAACCCGTTACTTAAATAGTCGCTGGAAGTAGACTCGAAAGACCAGTAAATTCTCCAGGGTTTACCTATAATCAGGTCGGCAGGCAGCGGCCCCCAATGGCGGCAGTCGAAACTGAAATTCCTGTTGTCACCCATGGCAAAATAGTGGTTTTCCGGGACTTTAAAAGCATTGCCTAATTCGGTATACACCACGCATTTTTTGTATTTTTCGGGGAACTCATAGTGCCATTGCTCGTGTTGGGGCGGGAATTGACCCCTGGGCTTCATGCCTTTAAAATAGACATAAGGTTCTTTGGTTTGTTTACCGTTCACAAAGACTTTTTCGTTTACCACTTTAATGGTATCCCCGGGGAGAGCGATGACGCGCTTGACCAGGTTTTTTTCGTCCCTTTTGTGGTAAATTTCGTTAGGTCCGCTGAAGGTAACGATCATCCCCCTATCTATTTTGACCTGGGGCAGGAAAAGTTTGTCGATAATGCTTAAGGAGTGGGAATAGCATACCTTATCTACCAGCAGGTGATCGCCGATCAGCATGGAATCTTCCATGGATGAGGACGGGATCACATAAGTTTGCAGCAGGAACGCATTGATAAAGAAAACAAAAACGATCACTTCTATAATCAACTCGAAATATTCGCGTAGGATGATGGTTTTTTTTATTCCCGGTTCGTCCTGTTCTCCTGATTCGACGGAATTATCTTCTATTTGCTCAACCTGATCCGGTGCCGGTTCTTCTACCTGTTCCGGTTCATGTTCTTTTTCGTATTCATATTCGTTTTTATCTGTCATATTTTATTTTACTCTATATTGCCCTTAAAATCAATAAGCTTGCGAAAATCATACAGCTATTATCCTGTCACCTACGCGCCCGAACCTGACACTCCCGGCCTGCCGCATCTTTCTCTTGCCGGTTATCAGCAATTGTTAACAAACAAGAGCCGGCCCCTACATTTTACGGGGCTAATGGCGGATTGTTTTCGCCCGGCGGAGAAATGTCTTTCAGGCCTTGCTTGAGCTTCGGCTTAGATAGTGGTATATTATAAAATGATAAAGCAAAACAAAAAAAGCGCGATCATACTGGCCGGGGGAAAAAGTACACGCATGGAAAAAAACAAAGCCCTGCTGACTATCTCCGGTTTTACACTCATAGAAAGAGTGGTTCGCAACCTGGAACCTTATTTCGGGGAAATTTTGATCAGCGCTCAAAACCCGGCTTTGTTCGACTTTTTGCCTTACAAAATAATTACCGACGAACAACCCGGCCAGGGGCCGGTGATGGGGATTCTTTCGGGACTCAGGGCTTCCGCCAATGAGGTCAATTTCGTGACCGGCTGCGATATCCCGGATATAGATGTTTCGTTTCTCGAGCGGATGATCGCTTATACTTCCGGTTATGATGTGGTTGTGCCTGTTTCCGGGGAAGACAAATATGAACCTCTTTTTGCTTTTTATAATAAGAGTGTCATTCGCTGCATCGACCAACTATTGGCCCGGGGCCATAGGAAAATTATAAAACTATTCCCCATGTGCCGCACAAAATATATTTCTTTTGAGAACAGCGGCTGGTATCGCAATCTCAACACTATGGCGGATTACCGCGCTTACGTCGAAAAAACGAACAACGACTAACCCTGCGGCCCGCCGGGTGGGCAGGGTAGGGTATAAGCCGCTTCCGGGGGAGGGGCGATCCGGCAGCCGGTTTGGTTATTTTTACATTTTTTTTTTAGACTCTTCTACTTTTTCGTTAGACACGTCTAACTTTTTGTGAGATTCTTCTATCTTAAAGATAGAAGAATCTACTTTTGAAGTAGAAACGTCTACTTTCGGGGTGGACTCTTCTACTCTTGAGGCAGAAGAGTCTATCTTTTTGTTAGAAGCTTCTACTTTAGAAGTAGACGCATCTACCTTTTTATTAGACACGTCTACCTTTCGATTAGACTCTTCTACTCCCCGGGTAGACGCATCTACTTTTTAGGCAGCGAACCGAGCGCTCATTGAACATTGACTTTTTGCCTTTCTTATTTTTTTGGTGTATAATTTTAGAGGTGGCAGGACAGGGTTTGAGATTTGGCGCCTGTCATTTTGATTTTGCCCGTTTGGCGGCCCCGTACGCACGGTGGGGCCATAAGCGGCTTCGCCGCAGGGCGGGCTTTGGAGGCTTTTATGGCGCTATTTAAAAAAAAGGAACCAACCGATTTAGACCTGCTCATAGAATTAGAAAAAGCGGTTGGCCAAGAATTACCGCTACTCTATTTCGACAAGATTGTCATAGATAGAAGACCCGGTTACATTGTGGCCTGGGATAACCGGGGCTGGAAACGGGTCACAGGGATTAACTTATTCGGTATGAATTTGCCTGCCATCCCGCCGGTGATAGCCCGGTTCCGGTACCTGGAAGGGCTCAGTTTGTATGGAAATCAAATCAGCGACCTTCTCCCCCCTCACCGGGCTGAGAAGATTAAAGCATGTAGATGCCGAAAGTAACAACGTCACCACCCTGCCCCCGGCCATCCTGGACCTGAAACCCGAACTGGAAGTGGGCGATTATACCGGCGAAGGCAAAATCTATCTAAAAGGCAATCCCCTGGAAAATCCGCCGCCGGAAATTATCCGCCGGGGCAAAGAGGCGATGCGGGCCTATTTCCGGCAACTGGAAGAAGAGGAAGCCCGGCCCGTCAATGAAGTCAAAGCGCTTTTCGTGGGCGACGGAGGCGCGGGCAAAACCTGCCTGATTAAACGCCTGCTGGAACAGGGCTATAACCCCGAAGAGAACCAGACCGACGGCATCGATATCCACCACTGGCCGGTAAAAACCGGGGGCCGGGAGATCACAGTCAACGCCTGGGACTTCGGCGGCCAGGAGATCATGCACGCTACCCACCAATTTTTCCTGTCTAAGCGCAGCCTCTACATCCTGGTGTTGGACGGTCAGGCAAAGATGAAAAAGCGGAATACTGGCTGAAACATGATCGAAAGTTTCGGCGGCGATTCGCCCGTGCTGGCAGTGCTCAACAAGATCGACCAGAACCCGGGCCACGATCTCAACCGCCCATTCCTGCTGCAAAAATATCAAAGGCTTCTTCCGCCTCTCCTGCGCTAACGAGGAAGGGATTACCGATTTCGGCGCGGCGCTGATTAACGAACTGGCGCAAGTGGAACTAATGCATACCACCTGGCCGGGGGCCTGGTTCAAAATCAAAGAACGTTTGGAAAAATTGGACGACCACTACATCGATCGCGAAACCTACGAAACCATGTGCCGGAAAGAAAAAATCACGGGCAAAAAAAACCGGGAAACCCTGCTGGGATTCCTTCATGACCTGGGCGTAGCGCTGCATTTCGACGATTTCGAATTGGACGACACCCACGTTTTAGAACCGGAATGGGTCACCGGCGCGGTCTATAAAATCATCAACTCCCCGGCCCTGGCCGACAGCGGGGGCGTGCTGAAATTGGAAATGCTGGACGAAATTTTGAAAAAAGAAAAAGATGAGGATTACGACTATCCTCGGGACAGGTACCGCTTCATCACCGGCTTGATGGAAAAGTTCGAACTATGCTACCCCATGGGCAGCAGCCATAACGTTTTGGTGCCCGATCTTTTGGCCGTACAAGAACCGGGTGTAGATTTCGATTATGACAACTCGCTGCGTTTTATTTTAGAGTACGATTTTTTGCCCCGCAGCGTAATGCCGCGCTTTATCGTCAACATGTACCGCGACATCGACGATAATTTGCAGTGGCGCACCGGCGTGGTTCTGGCCGACGGCGATTTCCAATCCCGCGCCGTAGTCAAAGCCGACTACCAGGCCCGACGCATCTATATCTATGTCGTAGGGGAACAAAAACGGGACTACTTCGCCGCGCTGCTGCTCACCCTGCGCCGCCTGCACCGCAGTTTCGAAAAAATAAAAGTGAAAGAATTAATCCCCTTGCCCGACGACCTGGAAACCACCGTTCCGTATAAACAACTGTTGTTTTTCGAAAAAGAAGGGCAAAAATATTACCTGTCGGAAACGGAAAAAAAATACCGGGTCAAAGACCTGTTAGGCGCTGTCGCCGTTGTCAGCGAAAACAAGGACGTCGATCCCAAAATCCTGGAAGAAATGGTGTTCAAATTCTTACAAAAAGTCGTCAATGAAAAAGATAACAAAGAGAGCGTAGCCAAAAAATTAAACGATTTTATTTCCATCCAGCCCAGTCTTTTCGGTGTTATCAATATAAACATTAAAGGACTCATCGACAGGGTGCTGGCCTGGGACAAAAAGCGGCGCGGCAAAAAGGAGGCTGGATAGTTGACAAAAGGGAATTTATTCGACATAATGTAGGTGGTGAAAATAATGAATTATCAAAAGCAAATTATTGTTAACCCGGAAATACTTCTGGGCAAGCCGGTGATAAAAGGGACGCGAATCAGTGTTGAACTTATATTGAAGAAGTTGTCCGAGGGTATGCTTATAGAGGAGTTATTGACAGCCTACCCGAATTTAACCAAAGAGAATGTATTTGCTGCACTGTCCTACTCCGCTGAAGTGATTTCCAGGGAGGAATTTATTGCCTCTTAAATTATTAGCCGATGAAAACATCGATCACAGGATTGTAAAAGAGCTAAGAGATGAGAGCTTCGATGTGATTTCGATTCGAGAACGTTATGGAGGGATATCGGACCAAAAGGTACTGCGACTTTCGGTAAAATTTCATTCGATATTGATAACTGAAGACCGTGATTTCGGTGAATGGATTTTTGCATACCAGGAAAAGGCGGTTGGGGTTATTTACCTAAGATATAATAATGAAGAATTAGAGGAAATTATTCATGCGTTAAAGCATGTCCTTGCTGAGAAGCGTCATAGCTTGTATGGGAAATTTGTTGTGATTACACCTAAAAAGATAAGGCTCAGGGATATCCCTTACGCGGTTTAAAGGCATGATGTAAGCGGGGGGCGACAATAAACCGCTTCGGAGGGGGACGGTTTTTCCAAAACTGAAACGTTACCGACAGCCCCCTTGCAAAATTCGGCATTTTTTTATAAAATAGACCAGGCGCCCGGCGGGTGCACCCTATGAGCCGCTTATCGCCCCCCCCCCACGCGAGTGGGGTAAAAAATCAAGTATAAGATACAGGAAACAAAAAAATGATTGTAGTTAACAATAGAGATAAATTAGATTGGCAGGAAAATATGACTGTTAACGATGTGCTGGAAAAAATGAAGTATACTTTCCGTTTGATTACCGTGACAGTCAACGGCCAATTAGTTCAGAAAGAAGATTACGATTCCTTCATGGTCCCTGATAACGCTAATGTCTCGGCTTTCCACTTAGCCCACGGCGGGTGATACAGCCTTCAGCATTCGGCATTCAGCTTTCAGCGCCGGATGAGATCAATACTTTTTGCCGTCGGGAGAAATATAAATCACTTCCCTTTCTAAGCGGATGCCGCTGTCCGCCAAAACCCTGCCGCATATCCGCCCGGCAAAATCTTCAACGTCGGCAAAATTCGCACCGCCCCTGTTTATCAAAAAATTCGCGTGCTCGGCGGAAATCAGCAAATCCCTAAAAGAGCTGCCTCTAAAACCGGAATTTTCGATCAACTTTCCGGCGGATCTTTTTTCACCTTGCACAACCGGGTTCTTAAAAAAACACCCGGCTGTAAAAACCCGGAATGCGGGATGATTCTCCTGCCTGTATTTCAGGTTGGCTTTGATGCGAGACTTTATTTCGGCGTTTTCAGCAGGCTCGAATTTTAAATATACGCTGAGGATGACCTCATTACTGTACTTGAAAACAGAGTCCCGGTAACTGTAACAAAAATAATCGCGGTCTACTCTTTTGATCTCCCCGGCGGCACTAAAAATATCGGCTCCCTGTAAAATGGCGCCGATGGAGTTCCCGAAAGCCCCGGCATTAACCGCGGCAGCGCCGCCGATGGTGCCGGGAATGCCGGCCAAAAATTCGATGCCGCCGGCATTGTGAGCGGAATTCCAGGAGAGCAGTTCGTTGTTGGCGAGACCGGATCCGGCTTTGAGAATATTACCTTGAAGCTGGGAAATACCGCCGCTCTTGTTGACCACTACGACCAGACCGGGGGCGTTTCCGCTAAACAACACATTACTGCCGCCGCCTAACAATACGAAAGGAGAACCGGTTTCATGAAGAAAAAATAACAGTTCTTCTAATTCTACGGGACTGCGCGCCACCACGATAAAACGCACCGGGCCTCCGATTCTTAACGTCACATAGGGCCTTATCTCTGCGTCTCGATTGTATTCGAGCTTTTTGTTATCTAAATATTCTTGCAATTCTTTCATGTTGATTATGCCTCCGGCGGGGGTGCGGCGCA
>JAGLSW010000357.1 GCA_023135565.1 Candidatus Aminicenantota bacterium
AACTTTTCATGAGCGATACGCTTTTCTGCTTTGATAAACGTTCCTGGTTGGCTTCTGCCGCGAAGCGGCTTATCGGCTGGGTGCGCCGCACCCCTCCCCGCGCCGCGGTTTTGGGGCCTACAGATGACAGGCTGTGATCGCACGATATACGTTAGTGGAAACTTCTCGCTATCATGTTTCGATAGGCAGCCCCTTATAGGCTCCCTGCACCGCAGGGTTAGAGATTGTGCTCCTTTTTGAGCAGCTCCATATCCGCATCCACCATCATCTTGACCAGACCTGAAAAAGTCACCTGGGGTTCCCAGTCCAGGATTCTTTTGGCTTTCCCGGGATCCCCAATCAGCAGGTCTACTTCCGCCGGCCTGATAAACCTCTCATCTATAGTTACAAATTCTTTATAATCTAAATCGAGATAAGAAAATGCCGCTTCAACCAATTCTTTCACCGAGTGAGTTTCCCCTGTGGCTACTACGAAATTATCAGGTTCATCCTGCTGCAGCATCAGCCACATGGCCCTGACATAATCACCGGCATAACCCCAATCCCTTTTGGAATCTAAGTTGCCCATGCGCAGTTCTTTGCCCAATCCTAACTTAATCTTAGCGGCATTGTAAGTGACTTTGCGGGTCACAAACTCCATGCCCCGGCGCGGCGATTCATGGTTGAATAGAATCCCGGAAACAGCGAAAATATCATAGCTTTCACGGTAGTTGACGGTTATCCAATGGCCGTATACTTTGGCTACGCCGTAGGGACTGCGGGGATGAAAAGGAGTCTCTTCATCCTGGGGGATTTTCTTAACTTTACCGAACATCTCGGAAGAAGAAGCCTGGTAAAATTTGATTTTCGGGTTGACTGCCCTGATTGCTTCCAGCACACGGGTAACCCCTACCGCGGTAAACTCCGCGGTCAGCACCGGCTGGTTCCAGGAAGTAGGGACAAAACTCATAGCCGCCAGGTTATATACTTCTTCCGGTTGGATTTCGTCCAAAAGTTTGATCAGGGAGAATTGATCTAAGAGATCGGCCTGTCTTATATGGATCCTATCTTTAATATGCTCTATGCGGTCGAATTTCTCCATACTGGAGCGCCGTACCATGCCGTACACTTCATAATCTTGTTCTAATAAGAGATCGGCAAGATATGAACCGTCTTGCCCGGTAACTCCGGTTATTAATGCTTTTTTCGCCATATCGACTCCTTTTAATTCTGGGTAAAGTTTTCAAATTCACGCGGACGCCGTCCGCAAAGTTAAGTGTAATTGTATATTATTAATGCTTTTTAGTCAATCTAAAAAGCCAAAATAAGCTTAAGAATCGTGAAATTTTTCAGCGGACGGCGTCCGCGGCGCGAGCACCCTGTAAGATGTGTTATCTTTGTCTTTCTTAAATTCATCGATTATCTTAAAATTTGTTTGACAAGCCCGCGGCGCGGGCACCCTATAAGATGTGTTATCTTTGTCTTTCTTGAATTTATCGATTATCTTAAAATTTGTTTGACAATCTTTAATGATTCGAGTAGAATTCTCCTTAAAATGAATTTTATATCCTTAGATTTTCTCAAATTTATGCTGCTGGTTTTTTCCATCTATTTTTTTATTCCCCATAAGTTTAAGTGGCTTTTTTTATTGGCGGCAAGCTATTTTTTCTACGGCTTCTACCGGTTGGAATATTTGCCGCTGTTAATCCTTCCCACTGCTGTCGTATACTTTATCGCCATCAAAATCGACTCCGGCGCAAAGCAGCCTAAAAAAAAAATTCTACTTATCGCCGGGCTGGTTTTTGCATTGGCAGCGCTATTCGTATTCAAATACACCAATTTTGTAGGCGGCGCTGTGTTTTCCTTGATCGGGTTATTTAACGAAAATATAAAATTCACACCTTTTGAACTTATTTTTGCCCTCGGTATCTCCTTTTACTCCTTTAAATTGGTAAGCTATTTAGTGGATGTGTACAACGAAAAACTAAAGGCCGAAACACATGCCGGTTATTTTGCCCTCTATGTGTCCTTTTTCCCGCAGTTGTTCATGGGCCCCATCGACCGGGCGGTCCATTTCCTCCCGGAACTCAAGAAAAAAGTGACGTTCGACGGCAGCCGGGTTATTTCAGGTCTGCAGTTGATAACCTGGGGCGTGTTTAAGAAAATAGTGATTTCCGACCGGGTGGCAATTTTTGTCAACCAGGTTTTCGCCGCCCCGGAGGACCAGGGTTTGAATTTAATTTTGGCTGCTTATTTTTATGCTTTCCTGATTTACTGTGATTTTTCAGCCGCCTCGGATATTGCCATCGGCATATCGAGAATCCTGGGTTTTAAAGCCATGCGGAATTTCGATTTCCCTTATTTCAGCAAGAGTATCACTCAATTCTGGAATAAGTGGCATATTTCCCTTTCCACCTGGCTGCGGGATTACTTGTTTTTGCCTATTTGCTATGCCACCATGAGGAGAATCAAAGCGCCCCGGCGCTTATGGGGCATAAAAGTTGAAGCCTGGGGATATATGGTGGGTATGTTTATCACCATGTTTTTGGGCGGTTTGTGGCATGGGGCCAGTTGGACTTTTGTGGTCTGGGGCATGCTGCACGGCGTTTACCTGATTTTTTCCTATGCCGGCAAAAAGACGAGAAAAAAATGGGCCAAAAAAACCGGGCTGAACCGGCTGCCCCGTTTTCGCCGCCTGTTGAATATTTTTGTGACTTTTAATTTGGTTTCTTTTGCCTGGATTTTTTTCCGGGCGGAGTCTTTTGCAAAAGCCTTTACCTACATCCAAAATATTCAATTGAAGCCTTCGGGGAAACTAACGGTATACATGTTTTTCAGTCTAATTATAGTGGTGGTTTTTATCCTGCTGGAATCGATCTACAAGAATAAAGAGAAGATCCGCTTTTTGCAGAAAATGCCGCTGCCGGTGCGTATCGCCGGTTTTGCTTTTTTTATATGCCTGATTGTTATTTTTTCGCTGGATGTGAGCAATGAGTTTATCTATTTACAGTTCTAAAATAAGGGCCTATAGCGTCCGGGTGTTTTTGTTTTTCTTGTTTTTGTTTTTATTTGACCGGGGCTTGTTTTTTCTAATAAAAAAAGCGGAAGCCGCCTTTTATGACGAAAGCGGCTTTGAAATGAAGTTCAGCCGCTATGTGAAGAACAAAAAATTCAGCACGCTTATATTGGGCACATCGAGGACCTATGCCGGGATACATCCCCGCTATATGAGCGAAAAACTCGGCCGGAAAGCTTTTAGGGAAGCGCAGTACGGCAAGGGGCCAGAATACAACTATTATTTCTATCAAATGTACAAAAAACATGCCGGTGTTCCTAAAGCGGTGATATACGGCATCGATTATTTTATATTTTCTTCTAAATCGAACAAACGCTGGCTTTCCCGGTTTGGTAACGTATACGGGGAGGTAGACTTTTTTTTCCATATTTCGCTGTTGGTAAAATACAAGCCGCGGATCGATGATTTTCTTAACAATATTTTGACTCAATTGCAGGAGGAAGCGCAGGGCAGGCAGTCTAAAGGGAATTTCATCAAAGCCCAAAAGTTCATCGGCATCGACCCTAAGAAGAATAATTTGATCACTAAGAAGCCGGCTCGTTTCAAGAAGCATCAGTACCGGAAATTTCCCGGTAAAGAAGGGCGTTATTTAAAGAAATTATTAGATGAGTTGGCGCAGGATAAAGTGACGGTGATATTGGTTTCGCTCCCGGACTATTACGGCACCTTTGTTTCTCATGGTCAGAGGCGGGTGTTTAACCGGGAGATCAGGAAACTGGCCAGGAAATACAAAAACACGCATTTTTTAAATTACAATCGCCTGGACACGTTTCCTCTAAAGAGAATGGATTATTTTCGTGACGGCGGGTATGGCAAGATGAATTCCCATCTTTCAAAAAAAGGGGGCAAGGTATTTAACGACATGTTCCTCGAAGATATCAAAAAATTTTATTAACAAAAGTTTTTGTCCAACTTTTTTCAAAAAGTTGGCCCCCGGAGGGCCGCCGGAGGCGAGAACTGTTTTATTAAAATATAAAAATCTGGTATAATAGAGGCTGAAAAACTCGATAAAGGACGTAAAAATGAGCAAAGCAAAAGTAGCCATATTGAAAACAAAACCCGAAACCGTATTAGAAGACTACCAAAAACTGTGTGAACTGGCCGGTATAAAACAGGCATTGGACGCTTCGGCCCCCACTATTCTAAAAGATAACATCACCTGGCATAACCTGTTTCCGGGAGTGAACACCACCCCCTGGCAGTTGGAAGCCGCCGTTCTGTCCCTGCAAAAAGCAGGACTAACCGACTTAGTGGCTGTGCACAACCATACGGTGGTCACCCTGCCGGAAAAAGGGGAAGAAGACCTGAAATATAAACCCATCTACAAAAAATTCAAAATCCCGGTACTGTTTAACTTCAAAGATGAAGACATGAAGTGGATCGAATATCAACCCAAATTCAAAACCCTGGCCCTGCACAAGATTTTCCCCCAGGGCATCAGGATACCCGATTTCTTCGTAGGTAAAAACATCGTTCACCTGCCCACTGTCAAAACCCACTCCTACACCACCTATACAGGGGCTTTAAAAAATGCTTTCGGCGGTCTCCTCAATTACCGCCGCCACTATACCCATACCTGGATCCATGAAACCCTGGTAGACCTGCTGGCTGTGGGCAGGGAAATCCACAGCGGCATGTTTGCCACCATGGACGGCACTACCGCCGGTTCGGGGCCTGGCCCCAGGACAGTAAAACCCCATGATAAACATGTTATTTTAGCATCCGCCGACCAGGTGGCCATAGACGCCGTCGCCGCAACATTGATGGGCTTCGACTGGCGCAAATTGCCCTGCATCGCCCTCTCCCACGAACATAAACTAGGCACCGGCGATCCGGCGGAAATCGAGATCGTCGGCGACGTGGAAGCCGCTAAAGAGAACTGGAATTTTGAAGTGGGCGTCAACCTGGCTACCGGGGCCGGACGTTTGCTGTGGCACGATACTCCTTTGAAACACCTACAAAAACTCTTTTTCCATACCCCCCTGGTCAACATATTTATATTTGCCTCCGAATTCTACCACGATAAGTTCTGGTACAACCTGAAAGGAAAACCTATCGTCCGCAAATGGCAGGAAGAATCGCCCTGGGGGCAGTTGTTTGCTTCCTATAAAAAATAGGTGGGCAGCCGGGGACACTTATGGAATTACAAAAAATATTTAAAGTCATATCTTTCGCTATCCTGGGTTTCACCCTGGTGTTTATTTTTTTCGGCATAAGCGGTAAAGGGAAAGTCGCTCCTCCCGAAGAGTTCGACGCAGACGGCAGGGGCATGATCTCGCTCAGGTTCAATAAAGATAATCAAAAGGTAATCGAGGTCACCTGCAGCGAATCGGAAAGAGAAACAGACGACCGCGTATTAATGAAGGATATCAAAGCCACCATATTTAAAAAAGGGAGAAGAAAGCATGATATGATCATATCCGGGGACAAGGGCATCGTAGAGAATAATTTTTACAATTTTACCATACAAGACAATGCCCGTATTTTTTCCGAAGACCTTTCAATTACCTGCAATAGTTTTTCTATGCAGGACCGTGCTATCCTGACCAGCGAAGACCAGGTGAATTACCGGCTAAAATCCATGCAGGGAATCGCCAAAAAAGGGATGCGTATCAATGTGAAGAAAAATATCCTCTTCTTTTATGAAACAACCGGCACTTACAGCAGGAAAAATAACTCCTTTAACTACAAAACGGACCACTTGCAATTCGAGGATAAGAAACGATCCATAAGACTGTTCCAGGGCAATGAAATCAGCAATGATGAAACAATCTTAAAAGGGAAAATGATTCTACTCGCTTTTTCCGAGGAATATGATCACATTGCAGAGATATCCGCCTGGGAAAACTGCTATTTTTATAGGGAAAAAAAGAACGGTACGAAAGAAAAAGAGTTTAGAGAAATCAGCGCCGGCCATATAAAAAGTTTATATAACCGGGAAGGCAATCTTAAAAAAACCGGCTTAGAACACCAGGTCGATATCAGGCTGAAGACCAAAGCTAATACCACGGATATCTCTTCCCCTTCGGCTGAAATTTTTTATGACGAAAAAACCGGACATATCCGCAATATCAAGATGATGAGCCCCAGCAATATCAAAAATACCGGGAAAAATAATTTTGAAGCCAATTCCTACAAAATGGAGATCGAATATAATAAAAATGGAGAAATAAGTACCTGCAAAAGCAGGGGGAATTCTAATTTTACCATCGATGATTACAGCGGCACTTCTTTTTTGATGTCCTACGAGGTAGATAAGAACCTGATAAATTTAAGAGGAAAAGGTTCGAAAGTGATTTACAAAAGAAACGCCTTTGTTTCTACCCGGTTCAACGTGAACACCAAAAAGAAACGTATGGAATCTGACAGTGGAGTTAAGTCGATTATTTTATTGAATACGGAGAAAGATAACGTCCTCTTTTCTGAAGATTTGATCTATATCAACTCCAAAAAGGTAAAGATATCGAACAAGAAGGGAATATTTAATTATGAAGATGACGTTGATCTGCGCCAGAAAAATACGATTTTGACTTGTGATGAATTAAAAATCGACGAAGATAACAACCTCATCGCTTCCGGGGAGCAGGTATCGTTATCGTTTAAGAATAAAGAAGATGATATCAGTATAAAAGGGAAAAAAATCATGATCAAAGCGAAAGAGAGGGAAGTGGAGATCAGGAGGGGGATCCTCCGGAGTGGAGAAAACACGCTGAGAGCGCAGGTTTTGAAAATTGCTTTTAACCAGGGCAATGAGATAAGCGAAATATATGGGGAGGAGAAGATCGATTTTATAAAGGCGGAAGATAACACCTCCGGCAGTTCTGAGAAGGTCAGGTGGTTTTTCAGGAAGGATGAGATCGTGTTTATAGATTCGGCGCGGATACAGAAGCAGGACAGCGGCGTGACCAAAGGCAGTGAATTGAGGTTGTTTTTGAAAGACAACCGCATTACTATCTCTTCCGATAAGAGCAAGCGCACCCAGACCACCATAGATAAAAAGTAGACTCCTGGTAATTAAATTAGGTCGAAAAGGCTGAGAGAATGAGGAGTAGGGCCGGTATAACAAACCACAGCCAACGGGATACCGGGATAGGTTTCACAAAATAACCGGTACTTCCCGGCAGAAAATTTTGTACCGTTGAACTTTACTTCGAGAGCAAATTTACCGTCGATAATAAAATCCACCTCTTTCTTATCCTGGGTGCGCCAGAAATGCATTTTTTTCACGTCTTCACGGTCATGCAGCAGCTTAAAAACTAAATTCTCTACGCATATTCCCCTGTCCATGCGGAGTTCTAACCAATCGAAATTGTCCAGCAGCATGTTACGGATACCTAAGTCTAAAAAATAAAACTTCGGCATTTTGGTCAACTCCTTGCGCAGGTTGCTGTAAAAAGGAGGAACCCTTTTCACCTGGAAAGATTTTTCAAGAATAAAAAAATAATTATCTACCGCCGTAACCGAAAGTTTCAACGTATTGCCTAATTCACTCATGTTGATTAGACTGCCGGCCTGCATACTCAAAAGCCTGAGCAGGTTAAAAAATTTCTCCTTTTTCTTGATGCCTTCTGCCTCGACATCTTTCGCCAGGTATGAATTGAGCAGCTCTTCCAACAAATATTTTTTTTCTTTGTCGCTTTTTTCCAGCACGGCGCCCGGATAAGCCCCGAAGGTGACAAATTCCATAAATAGTTTGTCTAATTTATCTTTCACCAGTCCCGGGATCTCCCGGTTCGTTAACAACTCTATTTGCGGGAAATGTTCAACCAGTTCTTCACAACCTTTGAACCGCAAAAACTCTCTAAAGTCCAGCAGTTTTAATTCAAATAAACGCTTCCTCCCGGCCAGGGAATCCTTGAATTTCTGGTCGATAAAAAAGGCCGATGAACCGGTGACGATAAGTTTAATTTTACCTCTGTACTCATCATACATATATTTCAAAAAATTAGAAGGGTTGTCTAAGTACTGGATTTCATCGACAAATACATACACTCTCCTATCCGGCAGGTTTCCGGTTAATTTAAACAGGTTCTCCGGCGCCTCGTTCAACAGATGTAGGTAACGGGTGTTTTCCAGGTTGATAAAAAAAGTGATCTCTTCGCGGGAATCCAGGTCTGCTTTTAGTTTTTTCAGCAGGCTGGTTTTTCCCGACTGCCTCGCTCCCACCAGGACGATAACCTCATCGCGGTCCAGGTTCTCTAACAACCGTGTCTCGATTTTTCTCTTAATATGCATAAATGAATTTTATCAGATAATTTTCATTTTGTAAATGAAAATTATCTGATATTTTTCATTTGCAAAATGAAAAATGCCGGACTTTTTTCATTTACCCCGTACGCACGGAGGTGCTTCTCGCTTCTAAATAAACAAAAGTTTTG
>JAGLSW010000358.1 GCA_023135565.1 Candidatus Aminicenantota bacterium
TCAATTTAGGTGAGCGCTATAGTTTCGGCTGCGTCTAACTTTATTCCCAACTTCTTTAAAGCTAAATCCACTACCCTCCTGAAAATATTAAAATCTTTATACTCCTTTTCCCCTATCTCAACAAATAACCGCTGCCCCGCTTCCATTACCCGCGCCTGCTTCTTCCAGGTCTTTTCATCCAGGATTTTTCTCTTATTAGCCGGGCTTATCTTGACCTCATTCTTCTCTAAATAATGCTCGATAGGGTTTTTATGCTGCCCGATGTCACTATATACGCTGTCCCCGAAACGACTGTACATCCACTCCATGATCTCACGCAGCAAGTCTATATATCGCAGCGCGGCAACACCTTCCGACGAAAATCGCGCCGCTAATCGCAGCGGCCGCTCCACCGTAATCTTCTCAAAACCGAAATCGTCATTCTTAAATATCTTCGACTGCTCGCTCTCTTTGAATTCCAGGTAAAGCCGGGTAATTTCATCTATATGCCCCGCTGATAAACTGTTGGATTTCTTACCTAAGTTCCTCCTCATCTTTTCATACATGCCGGAGGCGTCGATCAACTGCACTTTTCCTTTCCTTTCCGCCGCTTTCCGGTTGGTTACTATAAAAATATATGTCGAAATACCGGTGTTGTAAAACATGTCCTTGGGCAGCCCGATAATACAATCCAACCAGTCATTCTCGATCAACCACCGCCTGATCTCACTCTCCCCGCTGCCGGCATCCCCGGTGAAAAGTGCGGAACCGTTGTGCACCGAAGCAACCCTGCTGCCCAGCTCAGTGCTGTGTTTCATTTTGGCCGCCATATTGGACAAAAACAATAATTGACCGTCACTGCTGCGCGGTACGCCCTTAAGAAAACGATGGTCGGTGATTTGTTTTTTTTCTCCAAAAATGTCATCCATGTCGATTTTCCAGCTTTTACCATAGGGCGGGTTGGATAACATAAAATCGAATTCCTTATCGGGAAAACCATCTTTAGAAAGTGTGGAGCCAAAAAGGATATTTCCGGGCGCTTCTCCTTTTATCAGCATATCGGAAGTACAGACGGCATAGGTTTCGGGGTTTACTTCCTGTCCATACAGGTGAAATTTATTCTCCCCGGCTGTTATTTCTTCGGCATAGTTTTCAGCTTCAGTCAACATTCCCCCGGAACCGCAGGCCGGGTCATATATCAAATAAGCAGCCCCTTTTGCCAGTCGATCCCGCACCGGTTCAAATATAATATGAGTCATTAATTTAATGATGTCCCTGGGAGTGAAATGTTCCCCTGCTTCTTCATTGTTTTCTTCATTAAATTTCCTGATCAATTCTTCGAATACGGCTCCCATGTCGTGATTATCCAGGGGCGGCAGTTTCTCGCCTTTACTGTTCAAGGTTTCATGAGGCGCGAGATTAATATCCTTTGCGACAAATTTCTCGATCAGCGCATAAGTAATATTACTGTCTCTCATTGTCTCCAACTGGTTTCTTAATTTAAACTTGCTGATAATAACCTGGACATTTTCGCTGAATCCATCAAGGTATGCTTCCAGGTTGGAGTCGATATGATCCGGGTCGTTGAGCAGCATCTCCATGGTAAAAGATGAAACATTAAAAAAAGGGTATCCCGAAATCCTTGTTAAACCTTCAAGGCCGTCGATTTTTTCTTTCTTTAGGAATTTGCATGTTTTTAATACTTCCTCTTTAGTTGGCGTTAGGAGAACATCCAATCTCCTGATTACGGTAAAAGGCAAAATAATATCTCTATACTTGCCTCTTACAAAAACATCTCTTAATACATCATCCGCTATATTCCATATAAAATTTACTATCTGGCTATGCACCCTGTGGCCCATTCTTTATCCTCGTTTTTATTTCCCGGCAATCGTTTCACAATAATACTGAAACGTTTTTCAAGACTAAGCTTGAAAAAAACGACCTCACTGTGGGGATTTGAAATATGTCAAGTTTGTTGTTCATTACCGCCATGTAATGGTAAAATAATATCCGCGGTATGCCAAATAACAGCATACCCAACGCTTTTCTTAAAACCTATGATAATACAAAGTCCTATTTTTTGCAACCCCAAAGGCGCAGCCCTGCGCAGCGACCACAAATCGGTCGCCTCTGAGCTAATGAGAAATTATGATGAAAACCAAAAACACCACCCTACCGCGCAACGGCTTACCGCCTCCCCGTGCGTACGGGGCCGCCTCCCGGTGCGTACGGGGTTTAAGCGCTGCTGGGGGCGTTAATTGTGGCCGCCAGGCTGTGCACAAAGCGTTTTAGCGCAGCCGTTTTAATTAGGCCCTAAACCCTCGATAACAAAGCATCTCCATTGGCAAGGACACGAAAACACACTGGATAGCAGGGCTTTCGCCTATCTCTTTAGTATACCTGGGGGCAATGTACTGCCTGTTAACCTCTGCGTCCGTATACCTTCTGTTCGTCATCGACCGATTGCCGGGCATCATCAACCGATTATTTCTCGTTAGCAACCGATTGCCGGTCGGTATCGACCGACGGTCGGTCAGCAGTGACCGACTCCCGGTCAACAGCGACCGATTGTTGCTCAACATTGACTGATTTTTCCTCAACAGCAACCGATTGCCGGTCATCATCGATGGAATTTCCGTCAACAGCAACTGATTATTGCTCAACATCGACCGAACGGAGGTCGTCACCGAACGATTGGGCGTCAAATCAACGGATTTTTGGTCGTCATCGACGTATTTTTGCTTAAATTGACCGGTTTTTCCTCTTATAAACCGGCTGAAACTCCACCTAAAACTGCGAGGGACAAGTCTTGCCAGGCTGCCCGGGAATTCAAAATTTATGTTTTTCAGAAGTCAGAAAGCGCTGATAACGATACCTGTAGGGGACGCATACATGCGTCCCGATAGTTCCCGGACAACCTGTAAAAACCTGCCCCCCGCAACTGGGAAAATTTATTTCTTGCAGTGCATTTTTTTTCCCAAGCTTGCTTGCCGGCGGCTGATGTGATATAATTATACTTCACTTCAAAACATTCCCGGTTTCGGTAGGTAACACAGTTTGGTACACAGTAGGTAGACCGGGGATAACAGGATCGCCCGAAAGGCCGATCAATAGCTGACGCCGGAGTGGCGGAATTGGCAGACGCATCAGACTCAAAATCTGGCGGGGTTTATCCCTGTGAGGGTTCGACTCCCTCCTCCGGCATTACAGCTTTCAGCAGCCCACTCATCACTCATAATCCCCCTCATAATTCATCATTCATAACTCATAGTTTATTCCCCGCCTTCTTTCATGATGAATAAGTGAACACCGCGTATGAAAACAAATTGCAAAAAAATGCCGATTTGAAAATTTTTTTGCAAATTTTGGTTGAAATTATAGCCGGATAATACTATAATATATTATCATCTTAAAGATTACAGTATACAGGAGGTACCCGTGAAACGTTGGATTTTACTGTTAGTGTCGGTTAGCATTGCGTTGAGCTTTTGTTCGGCGCGGAAAAACTACTTCAAGTCAGAGGTTGATTTCGCCAATAAATTGGCCGCCCAGGGAATGTGGAAAGAAGCCTACTTCCGTTGGCAAAAAGCCCTGTCCCGGGGCAAAGAAAGCGCCCTCATCCACAATAATATGGCAGTAGCCTTAGAAAAAATGGAGAAATTCAAAGAGGCCGAAGATGCCTATAAAAAAGCCCTGAAACTCTCCCCGGGTAACGCCCTGATCAAAAAAAACTACGAAAAACTAAAAAGGATTTTAGAAGGTAAACCGGGCGAAGAAGAAAAAAAAAGAAAGAAAAAGAAAAAAAAGGAAAACTCCGGGATGCCCAAAAAAGGAAGCAAAGGAAACAAAGGAAAATAAAATGAAAAAGAGATATAAAAATATAATAATTTTTACTATCGCGGTTTTGCCGGCATTTATCGCCGTGTCCTGTTCTTCCGTGAGCAGAAACCATTTGTCGGTACGAATCCCTTTCACCGATAAGAAAGCAGTGGATTTTAAAAAACCGGCTAAGATCCTGTACAAAGACCTGGAAATCAAGAATCAACCCAAAGGCTACCAAATACTGCCGGAAATAAAAAATTTCTTCTTAAAAGAAATGGCGCAAGTCACCCAGAGAGAGATAGAACCTTTTATAGAAGAAAATAAAACCGAGGACGCGCTGCTCATCTCCGGGAAACTTTCTTTCGATATAAAAGAGAGAAGCGTTATCCGGAAAGTCAGGAACGACGCCGGCAAAAAAGCAAAAACCTTTGTTTCGGTGCAGCACTGGGGCATGGAATTCGAGGTAGTCATTACCGGCGTGGACGGCAAAGAGGTCTTCAAAAAGAAATACGAAAGCAAGCTAAAAGACGCCGACCCGGAAAAACCGGAATTCAATTTTAAGGCCCTATTCAGCAAAGTGACCGATAAATTTATAAAGGAAGTCACCCGGAACAAAAGATTCGAGCAAAGGTATTTATTGCTAAGGTAGGATAAAAAGATGAAAACAAAAAAAATAATAACAATAATAAGTATTACACTTATTGTGCTCTTTGCCGCTCCCCTCTTTTCCCAACAATTCTATATGCCCTATTATGGAAAAAACAAAGTGATGAGACAAAAGTTCAAGTGGCGCACGGTAGAGACCCCCAACTTCAAAATACACTACTATGTGAACAACCCCCGGCTGGTAAAAAAGATCGCTGCCCAGGCGGAAAAAGCATACGATAAAGTATCCAAACTGTTAAATTACCGGGTCGAAAGGAAAACCCCTCTCATTTTTTACAAATCCCATATCGACTTTGAACAAACCAATATTATTCCCTCCTTCATCCCGCCGGGAGCAATAGGCTTCTCCGACCGCCTGGCCCGGCGCGTGGTCATTCAAGGCGATATGCCCAGCGGGGAAATGAGCAGGTTGATTGCCCATGAGATGGCCCATGTGTTCGAAAATACGATCTTAGGCCGGGCGTCCCTTTTTCGCCCGCCCCCGCTTTGGGTAACGGAAGGTTTGGCCGAATATGTGGCCGGCCACTGGCGCAGCATCGACCTGCTGGTAGAAAGGGACAATGTCTTAAACGACTGGATCCCCACTATTACCAAGGGTGGACAACTGAGATCCCAGTACATGCACGGCAGGAGCGCCTATAACTGGGGACATTTCATTTATGATTTCTTAGAGAGCAAGTTCGGTCCCAGGGGCGTGCGGCAGTTGTTATATTCTTACCGCACCGGCATGTTCGGCGCCGGGAAAAGGAACTTTTTCAAGACCTTCAACTACACGCCCAAAATGTTCAACCATGAGTTCAGGAAATTTATGCGGGATAAATTCAAACGTTTCCGCAGCAAAGAAAATCCTGAGGACTACAGTTATAACATCGGCCCGGATTTCCCCTATGTATATTCTTTCTCTCATCAACTATCTCCCAGCGGTGAAGTGCTGGCGGTTTTAACCGGGAACAGGAAATCGGGGAAAGTAGAGATTATTTTGATTTCCATGAAAACCGGCAAAACCATCATAAATATTACCCCGGGCTATACCAGGAAATATGACGGTATCCAGTTTCAATTTAACCCGGAGAACGGCATATCGATCTCCTGGGACAAAAATGCCGAAAAGATTGCCTTTTTTGCCCGCAAAAGCCTCGATAATTACTTAGTTATGGTGGATGTGCTGTCCGGGAAAATTCTAAAAAGGATAAAACTAAAAAATATAGAAGCACCCACGTCGCCGGATTTTCATCCCAACGGCAAAGAATTGTACTTCATCGGCATCGATAATTCCCGGTCATTCATCTTTACCATGGACCTCAAGTCCGAAAAAGTACGAAAAGTCACCACCGGCGCTCTTTACATAAAAGCCTTTAATATTTCGCCCGACGGGAAAAAGATCGCTTTTTCCGCCAAAGGCGACAAATACCAGAAATTGTATTTGGGCCCTATCGAAAAACCCGAACTGGCCAAAAAGCTCACCGACGGCAATTACAGCGATATTGCTCCAACTTTTTCCCCGGACGGTAAAAAGGTCTACTACAGTTCAGACGAAATGGAATCCTACAACTTGAATGCCATCGAATTAGATACACAGACCATGTACCGGTACACAGATGTCAGGACAGGTAATTTTTTCCCCATCGAGATCCCCGGCGAAAAAAAAGCAGACCAAAAGAAAGAGCTGGTCTTTTCCACTTATTATAAAGGCATGTTCCACCTGTTTAAAAAAGATATTTCCGAATATATCGAGAAGCGCCGGTTGGAATTCGTCTTAGTGGCAAACAATGAAGCAGACTTAAAAAAAAGAGCCGCTTCTTTCGAGGAGGACTTCGAAATCGGCACCGGGAAAAAAGAGACCACCCTTTTAGCCCAGGGAAAAATGGACATGGCCGCCGCCGCTCAATTAGAGCAGAAGAGCCTACCGGACCCCACTTTTAAGGTGCAGGATAAGGGCCGCTACAAACCTTTGAAATCCTTATTCCTGCGCGGTTATACGCCGGTAGCGGGGGCCATCGGCACCGACGGTTCGATCATGGGGTATACAGCTATGAATTTTTCCGATATCATGGGCGACCATAATTTCCAGTTCATGGCATCTTCCTATTTCGGTTACCGCTCCTATCATCTTACCTATGTCAACCAGGCCAGCCGCCTACAGTATTTCGGCGCCCTGTATTACTATACCGACTCCTTTTATATCAGCTACAATGCCTACATAAAAATCAGGCAAAAATTAGGCGGCACCCTCGGTTTTTACTATCCTTTCAGCCGGTCGCTCAGGGCGGAAGCCAGCGCCTCTTTTTATGTCCAGGAGGAGAATATCGACGAGATATTCTACGGCGACGAACTGCCTTATGCCCAATTTTTCGACGGCCCGGTGACCCGGTTGAACATCTCTCTTGCCGGCGACACCATTTTGTTTTCCCGTTTCGGTCCTCTTATGGGACATACATTCCGTTTCAGTTTCGATAAATATGTAAAATTAGGCGATTCTTTTATGGACGGCTATAGTGTCGAAACCGATTTTAGGAAATATTTCAAGCTCGGCCGCAGCACGCTGCTGGCGCTGCGCACAGTGGGGTATTTCTCGAAAGGGGCGCACCCGCAGTTGTACTGGCTGGGCGGCGACAACACCCTGCGAGCTTCGGAGTTCAGGCGGCTGGTAGGCAGCAATGTCGCTTTTTTTAATGCCGAATTCAGGTTTCCCATCGTCTACCAGGCCAATACGTTCATCGGTGTATTAGGGCCGATCCGGGGTGTATTCTTCTTCGATATCGGCGGCGTCTGGATGAACGGCCAGGACTTCCAGGTTTTCGACGAAGGCCGGGGTCTTAACCGCTTATTCAAAGAAGGCGGTATCAAGCTGAGAGACCCTATTGCCTCTTACGGTTTCGGACTGGCCTTTTACATGTTCGGCTACCCGCTGCACATAGACTGGGTCCATAAAACCGATTTACATGCCCGCAAATATTATGGCGTTAATTTCTGGATAGGTTTCGATTTTTAGCCCCGCCACGTGGCGAGGGGTTTAGGGACTGGCCCTAAACCCACTGCGTCTGGAGGACAGCGGCGGCTCTGCGGGTTGAAAAAACTGCCCCATGGAAATGAAAAGAAAAGTGGTCGGGGCTTGACATTTTGCCCCGGGTAGGGTAAAGTTTATTTTATTAAGGTGACGGCAATGATCAAGAATGAAATTAAGAAAAACCCGGTACCCGGAACGAAAGATGGTAACGCCCCTTACGTTCCTATTAGGATTCACCGGAAATTAGTGGTTGATGAACGGGGATTGCCCACGGAGGTTATAATTCCGTGGCAAGAGTACCGGGAAATAGAAGAATTATTAGGTCTCGATCTCGATGCCGCTGCTTGTGACGACCTTAAAAAAGCACGGCAGGACCGGGAAGCAGGAAAGGAAGACGCTTTTGTAGATTTAGAATCTATCTAAAATGTATCGTCTTGTTGTTCACCAACGTGCGGCAAGTTACCTGAAACGCCTACCCAAGCCGCAAAAGGAGCGGATCAAAAAAATACTCTAAAATTTAACTTTAGACCCTTTTAATCAATCCAATGTCAAATCTATGGTTGGTGAATGGGCAGGTTATCACCGGCTTCGGGTAGGAAATACCCGCATTATATTCTGTATCGAAAAAGAAGAGGCAAAAATTTACGTGGATCATATCGGGCCGCGCGGGGATATTTATAAATGATGCGCCCTCTGAACTACTCATCGGGAAAAATCTTGTTTTTTCACGAAGATTTTCTAAACATGAAGAAATCGTTTTGGTTGATTTTATAGGTTGGGGCTGCCGCCCCCTTCGTGCCCTTCGTGTCCTTCGTGGTAAAAATAACCCACAGTAAATAGAATTTCTTTTTTTTCGCTAAGTCTTGAAAAAAACAGGGAATCTTTATATAATAGGAAATCAATAAACACCGGTAACAGGAACAATATGAAAATCTTAATCAAAGGGAAAAAGCAGCTCTCCGGTAGCGTAAAAATTTCCGGGGCCAAAAACGCCGCGCTGCCCGAATTGGCGGCTGTTATACTAAGCAGCGGCGACCTTGAATTTTCCGACGTACCGCAAGTGGAAGACATAAAAGTCATGTTCAGGGCCCTGGAAAATCTCGGCGCCGCGGGTGAATTTACGGACAGCCGCATCAAAATTAAACTCCCGGAAATTCGTTCCAACTTAGTGCCGCGAGAAATCGTAGAAACTTCGCGGGCTTCTATTTTAATCTTAGGCCCCCTGCTGGCACGCAGCGGTTACGCCGAAGTATCTAATCCCGGCGGCTGCCCCATCGGAGACCGGAGAATAAATTTCCATTTAGACGGCCTCAGCAAGATGGGCGCAAAAATAGAAACCGGGGCAGAACACATCATTGCCAGGGCAGACACTCCCCTGCAGGGAATCGATTACCGCTTCCCCGGCAAAACCGTTACCGGGACGGAAAATTTGCTGATGGCCGCCGCGCTGGCCCGGGGTACGACGATTCTCAGGAACTGCGCCCTGGAACCGGAGATCGGGGACTTGATCGACCTGCTGCAAAAAATGGGTGCCGATATAAGCGGCAAAAACAGCGACACCCTGATCATAAAGGGAAAACCTATTTTGGACGGCGCCCGGCATAAAATAATACCCGACCGTATCGAAATGGGCACTTACGTGATTGCCGGCGCCCTGCCGGGAAATGAAATCACCGTGGAGAATGCTGTTCCCGCCTATATCCGCAGCCTGCTGGATATCCTAAAAAAAATAGGCGTTCACCTGATCGAGGACGAAGACAAAATCACGGTAAAAGCCAACGGCCCTCTTTTTCCCACAGACCTGGAAACCGAACCCTATCCCGGTTTTCCTACCGACCTGCAGGCCCAATTAACCACCCTTTTAACCCAGGTAGAAGGGATTTCCCGGGTAAAGGAAAGAATTTTCAATAACCGTTTTAAACATGCTTTGGAGCTAAATAAATTAGGCGCAAATATCGAAATAAAAGAAGACACAGCTATTATAAAAGGAAAAACCGGGTTCAAAGGCAGGGTAATCACAGCCACCGATTTGAGAGCATCCGCTGCTCTCGTATTGGGCGGTTTGATCGCCTCGGGCGAAACCCTGGTGGAAAATGCCTATCAACTGCTGCGCGGTTATGAAGACATGCCGCGGAAGCTGCGCCGGTTAGGCGCCGACATAAAATTTTTAGGAGTGGAAAATGAGTAATTGTATTTTTTGCCGGATTGCAAACGGGGAAATCAGCACCGAACTCTTGTATGAAGACGATAAGGTTGTCGCTTTCAAAGACCTCAACCCCCAGGCCCCCATTCACATCTTGATTATTCCAAAGGAACATTCCGATTCCGTCAAAGAGATGAATGATGAAGTCTCGATCGGCCGTCTTTTTACCGCGGCGAAGAAAGTCGCGGAAAAGCTCGACACCGAACATTATAGATTGGTAATAAATACCGGGATTGGAGCCGGTCAGTCTGTTTTTCACACCCACCTGCACTTGTTGGGCGGCAGGCTGATGAGTTGGCCCCCCGGCTAAGGAGGCACACATGAAGATTACGTGGATCGGCCACGCAGCCTTAAAAATAGAAGGCAGTAAAACCGTTTTTATCGATCCTTTTTTATCGGGCAACCCCGTCGCCAAAACCGGCATAGACCAGGTAGACAAAGCCGACGTAGTGGTAGTCACCCACGATCATGCCGATCATTTGGGCGACGCTTATGCCATTTGTAAAAAAACCGGCGCCGTCCTGGTCTCCATCTTCGAGATAGCCGAAGCAGCCGCTGCCCAGGGCTGCAAAGCAGAGATGATGAATATCGGCGGCACGGTGGCTGCAGCCGGAGTAAAGGTATCGTTGGTACCCGCTTTTCACAGCGCCGGGTTAGGCGGCACAGCCGTAGGCGCCGTAGTGGAATTAGACGGCAAAACCATCTATCATGCCGGTGATACGGGCCTGACCAAAGAAATGGAGTGGATCGGCGAAATATACGCCCCGGATATCGGATTTCTGCCAATCGACGGCAGGTTTAACATGACCCCCCGCCTGGCGGCAAAAGCCGTAGAATATTTAAAAATCCCCAAAATCGTCCCTATTCATTATGATACTTTTCCTTTAGTAGAGTCTTCCCCGCAGGAATTCAAAGACATGGTAAAAGGGAAGAGTGAAGTCATCATCTTAAAACCGGGGGACATTATAGAGTTATAGATGCCTTACATAATCGACGGTAACAATCTAATCGGCAGTTCCCCGGACATTTCTTTAGAGGACCCCAACTCCAGGCAGAAGATAGTGGACATTATCAGGAAATTCCAGGAGAACAAAAAAACCAGTGTGATTGTCGTATTCGATGGTGAACCGGACTATTATTCGCACCACCAGGTTCTGACCAACAAGCTGACCATCATCTATCCCAGGTTCGGCGGCACAGCCGATGATGAAATCAAAAAAATATTGAACCGTTACACCTATTTCCGGGATGTGGTGTTAGTGTCCTCCGACCGGGAGCTAAAAGATTTTGCCAAAAACAAAGGCGCCAAAACCATCAATTCTACTGAATTTCATTTTGAACTGAAGCGCTCTTACCGGGCCCAGGGAAAAAAAGAGAACACCGATAAAAGGATAAATACCCGGCTTTCCAAAAACGAAGTAGACCAGTGGTTGAAAGTATTCGAGGATTAGGTGAAACGTTTTTCTGTAATCGGGGTTGGCTGCGTAGGAGCCAATCTAATACATTCCCTGGTTCAGAAAGGATACCAACTCAAGGGGGTGGCACCCCCACCTGTCTGGGTGCGAGCACGCACAGGCAGAACCAATGAGGGACCAGGGAAACACATCACAGCCCCGCTTGACAAAAAAGCCCGTATTTTCAACGCGCTCTTACAAAGTCTCGCCGCACATCCCGGGCTGGAAAATAGCGCCTCTTATATAAAAGAAGACATCGCTTCGATGGTCGAAGCATCCGATTTTGTTTTTATAACCACCCAGGAATCGCGGATAAAAGAAGCTGCCGGTCTCATTGCCAAACAGGCCGCGCCGGCCGGGAAAATCTTTTTCCACACCTCCAATTCCCTCACTGCCGCGGAACTACGCGAAATTAAAGAGCAGGGCGGATTAACCGCCTCTTTTTCTCCGCTGCAAACTTTTGCGGATTTTGATCCGGGGATCGATCTTTTTGCCGGGATATATTTTCTAACAGAAGGTGATGCCCCCGCTTTAGCGCTGGGTAGAGAGATCGCCGCCGCGTTGGGGGCGAAGGCGTTGGTTGTAGATGCGGCGGAGAAACCTCTTCTTCATATGGCTGCTGTATCTTCCTCGAATTTTCTTATTTCCGTATTGAAGTTTGCTGAAGGCCGGATAAAGCGCTGCCGGGGAGATTTCGATATCGGCATCATGCTTCCTTTGATCGAGCAGACTCTCAAGAATGTAGAGAAGAAGGGGGTGGACGCATCGTTGACCGGGCCTTTGCAGCGCGGAGAGGCCGGGATATTGCGCAAGCATCTTGCTCTTCTCGAAGGCGAAGACGCCGCCTTTTACAAAACCCTCAGCGAATATTTAAACCCCACTGCGTGGGGGAGCGTTTAGCTGCTTCGCAGGGGGACGGTGTCCCCAGCCGATGAGCCGCTTCGCGGCAGCCCTGCGCTTTTGATTTTAAATAAACAAA
>JAGLSW010000359.1 GCA_023135565.1 Candidatus Aminicenantota bacterium
CAATTTTAATGAGCGCTATAGTACCGGGCGAACCTGTCTCGATAAACAGCCCCTCATAGGGTGCCCACGCAGTGGGCTGGCATCGATCTTGCTAACATAATACCGGAAGAAATGAAACCTAAAAAAAGTGGATAAAAAATGACGGTTATGCTCATAGAAGATGATCCTTTAAGCTTAGAAAGCCTCAGCAGCGCCTTAACCTTAAACGGTTTCGATACGAAAGGTTTTTCTTCGCCTCTCGAAGCCGTGCAGGAATACGATTCTATCAGGACAAAGGTGGTGATAACCGATTTCCACCTGCCGCATATCAACGGCATCGGCGTACTGAAAGAGATCAAGAAAAAGAATCCCTATGCAATGGTAATCGTGATCTCCGGCGACGGTAAAAAGGAAATTTCTTCGGGAGCTTTAGCAGCCGGGGCCGATGCCTTTTTCCATAAGCCCATCGACATCGTCAAACTCATAGAGCGGATGGCATCCGCAGCCTATGAACCGGGTGAGACGATTTCTTCACGTTAAAAAAATCTTCGCAAAAAAACAAGATTTTCGCTGATAAGTAATATAGAGAAGATCGAAAGACCTCAGTAAACAGGCTTGAGAATTCAACATTTAGCGTTTTATAAAAACCGGGAAACGTGAGAACGATACCCATAGGGGACGCATACATGCGTCCCGATAGTTCTCCGACAACCTGTAAATACCGGGGCCGTTCAATCCGGGACGTTCAAAATTGAACAATCGTTCAAAACTGAACAGTAAAAAATCAAGAAATAATGCCTCAAACAGGTATTTTGGAGGCGTTTTACTCGTTTTTCTAAAAAAACCGCAGGCTTTCTAAATAATTTGAAAAAAAAACGAATATCCCCGTATAAACAGTGACAAAAGTGGTTATAATTCTAAAAAATTAAAAAAAGCACCCGCAGGGGTTGCATTTCATTTTTTTTTAACTATAATCGCAGCGATGGTACAAAAAATGCCTACATTACATATGTTTTTAGGTATGAGTAAGCTTATAAAACCAACCGAAAGGAGGATAAAAATTGCAAAAAATTTTTAGAAGAGCAAAAGTGCATCCAACTCGATTTGTTGGATCAATCGGTCCGGCAATTTTTGTTTTCGGTTTCATCGTCTTTTTACCCAACACCCTGCAAACAGGGGAGGTAAACAAGTGCGCCGAATGCCACGACGAAGTGGCCGCTAAGTTTAAAACCAACCCTCATGCGGGTTTAGACGACTGCGGCAATTGTCACGGCGACGCGGCGAAACATATGGAAGACGGCGGAACAGAGACGATTTTCTCTTTCGCTGAAACCGATACGGCGAATGCCAAATCGAAAAAGTGTATGAGCTGTCACAACAGCACCGGAGCCCGTTACTTTGCCGGTTCCCACGGCAAAGCATCCATGGCCTGTACCGACTGTCACAAGGTACACAAAAAGGACATGAAAATGCGCGGCTCCAAAAGCTGTTTTGCCTGTCATCAGGATGTGTTTGCCAGTTTCAAACTGAATGAGAGGCACCGGCTCAGGAAGGAATCCTGGCTTGCAGCGACTGCCATAATCCCCATGAACCGGCAGCCCGGGAACGATTAGGCGGCTTTAAAGATCGAGCCTGCTTAAAGTGTCATACCGATAAGGGCGGACCTTACATTTATGAACACGGCGCATCCATCATCGAAGGATGCAGCGCCTGTCATGAAGTGCACGGCTCCCCTAACCGGCATATGCTTACGTTCCAAAATTCCGGTGAATTATGCTTCAGTTGTCACACCACCTCACCCTACCGGCACGCCTATTTCAGGGCCGGGTCCACCAACTGCGTTACCTGCCACTCCACTATCCACGGTTCAAACTTCGACGAGTTATTTCTTAAATAGGAGGACATCATGAAATTAAACAAAACTCTAACAAGCATTTGTGTTTTAGTAATGGTTATCTTTGTGATGTCGGCTTTCCTATCGGCAGGAGAAAAAGAAGACGACTTCTACGGCTATTTTACCTTAGGTTACCGGTTCGTCAGCACCGACGGCGTTGAAACCAGGTACAAAGAAGACATCAACTTAGACTCAGGCCCCCGGCTGTTCAACCTTAACCTGCATTACAAAGCCACCGGCAGCGCCAAAAAAATTATCGACCGCTTAGACCTCGATATCTACAACTTCGGCGGCGATCCCTATGAGACCATGGGACTCTCCATAGTCAAGTACGGCAAATTCAAATTCGATTACAAAAGAAGAAAATCTACTTACTTCTACCAGGATATCCAGGACAGCGGCGATATGCACCATTTCGATTTCGAGCGCATCATGGACAGCGGCGCTTTCAAAATCCGGCTCTGCAGCGCAGCTAAATTTTACCTGAATTTCGACCTCTACACCAAAAAAGGCAGCAGCACCCAATCTTTCGACATCAGCAGGGACGAATTCGAATTCGATAAACCCATCGACGAAATGTCGAAAACCGTTGCTGTCGGCTTAGACGTCAAAGTAAAGAAGTTCGCCTTCGTCTTAGAAGAAAAAATCCAGGATTATGAGAACACCAACAGCATGTTCTTACCCGGTTTTTCTTTAGGAGAAGACCCCGACCCGGCAGCGTCGTTAAACTATTTCTTCCTCAACCAACCCTACGATTTCAAGAGCTACACCACCACCGCCAAAATCAAAGCCAACCCCTTCGCCTTCCTGTTGATCCAGGGCGCGGCCCAGATCAGCAAACAGGATACTAATTTGAACTACACCGATTCCGCTTCAGGCGCCAGCTACTTAGGCGACGATTTTGCCTATATGTACCAGGGCAGCGGCAGTTTCGAGCGTAATATCAAATTGTACGATCTCGACCTGACCCTGCTGCTCTCCAACAAACTGGCCGTAGTGGGCGCCGTCAGGTACAAAAGTTTCGTCCAGGACGGCGAGTTGACCGGCGATGCAGCAGCAGCCAGCCGCTGGAAATTCGATACATTAGGTCTCGAAGGCGGCCTGCAGTTTCAAGCCTCTTCGAACTTTGCCTTAACCTTCGGTCTGCGCAGCGAAGAAAGGGATATCGAACGAGGCATGGAAGAAGCAGCGGGCGAAGAAGGAGTCGAAGGCGAAACCACCAAAAGACGCGGATTCTTCGGCAATATGCTGTGGAAATTATCGAAAAATTTCAAGTTAACCGCCGACTATCAATACGGCACTTACCAGGATGTGTTTACCCTCACCTCCCCCACCCAGTTCAAGCCGTTTCCGCTTAACCGGGCGTTTGAAAGCCAAAGAGTTCTTTGCCACCGTCACCTATCTCTTAAACAAGAGCGAAAGCGACATCTTAGACGAAATGTGGGAAGCCAATAAGAACCAGTTGAACCTGCGCGCCGGTTACCACACTAAAAAGGTAGCCATAGCTTCGGGTTCCGCGCCTTACCGTTTCACCAACATCCACTACTTCCCCGCAGCCGCCGTGCTGTTCGGTTCAGAAGCTAAAGGCGGTTATGAGTACGCCGGGAAAACATACGCCTGCAGGAAGACCTTTAATAATCACGACGGCAAATTCGACACCTGCGTCGAGTGTCATATGGGCACCATGGGCGCCGAATACGCCGCAGGCCATAACGTACACAAAGTCAACAAGGCCGACTGCGTGTATTGTCACGGCCAGGATGTGGCCCAACCCTACCCCGGCTCCGCCCCCTACAAATTCATGTTCAGCGGCATCAGGCCCGGCTCTACACCGGACTACGACGGCGACGGCAATAAGTCGGAATCCGTGAATACCGAAAT
The DNA here is from genome assembly GCA_023135565.1 of Candidatus Aminicenantota bacterium. GTDB lineage: Bacteria > Acidobacteriota > Aminicenantia > UBA2199 > UBA2199 > JAGLQA01. The sequence goes on from JAGLSW010000359.1 coordinate 3,755, forward strand.
ACAGGGACTGGAAGCGGCGCTCTATGCACAGATACAGGCCTATGGATGTGCTATCGGCAGTCCCATTATTTACGAATCTCACACCTATCCCTACTTCTTCAACGACACCGACGGCAGCGGCCTGGTCAATCCCGGCGAAGCCATTTACCCCAACGCATACTCCGCTTTCGACGCCAAACTATTGAAAGCAGCCTACAATTACCAGCTCACCCGGAAGGAGCCCAACGGCTTTATTCATAATTCCAGGTATATTGCCCAGTTGTTGATAGACTCTATCCAGGACTTAGGAGGCAATGTCGCCCCCTACACTTGGCGTTAACAAGACCATTACCTAAGATATTTAAATACAAAAAAAGGCAGCCTCGCTTACGGCGTGCTGCCTTTTTTTATGCCTCCGGCAGCCCTGCCGGGGGGGTGCGGCGCATCCACCCGATAAGCCCCGGCTTGCATCTCCTGAAGCACCGGTCATAGGCATTTACGACTATTGCCCCTTAAACGCTCCCCCACGCAGTGGGGTTGAAAAAGTTTGATCAAAACTTTTATTTAAGAAACTTAAGGGGACAGGTTAAAAAAATCGCGCTGCTCTATTGAATTATCAAGAGTTTTCGTCTAAAATTCTACATAAGAAAAATTAAAGACGAAAAAGGGTGCGGCGCACCCACTGCCTCCGGCGGCCCTGCCGGGGGCCAAACTTTTGAAAAAGTTTGATCAAAGCTTCTATTTATTTAGAATCAAAAGCGCTCACCCGCTGCCTCTTGCGGCGAAGCGGCTCATAGCCCCCCCACGCG
>JAGLSW010000036.1 GCA_023135565.1 Candidatus Aminicenantota bacterium
TGTAAAAGTTTGATCAAAACTTTTGATGAGCGGTACGCTTTTCTACACAATAAACGGCCATCGTTGGCTCCTGCCGCGCAGCGGCTTATAGGCTGGGGACGCCGTCCCCCCGCGCAGCGGGCTTGCAATGGGAGGGGATTTTTTATATAATCGTGTCATGATTAGATACCGGATACTTTTTTTAGCGCTTCTTTTACTGCTGTTTTCCTGCTCCGGGAAAAAACAACATAAAGGCCATAACTTGATTATCGTGCTTTTGGACACCCTGCGGGCAGACCACTTGAGCAGCTATGGTTACGAACACAAAACTTCTCCGAATATAGACGAATTCGCCAAACAAGCGGTAGTATTTCGCCGCCATTATTCGCATTCTTCGCGTACCGGCCCTTCCGTCGCCACTATTTTTACCGGCTTATATCCCCGCAGCCACGGCGTAATAAACCCGCTTTCCCATTGGGACGCTAAAGGCACCCTGACAAAATCCCAAACCACCCTGGCGGAAATTCTTAAAGATTACGGTTTCACCTGCACCGGTTTTATTACCAATCCCAATATCAGGGAACGTTTCGGTTTCAAGCAGGGTTTCGGCACTTACAGGTTCCTGCGCGGCAGGGCCGGGGCTGTGAATGAAAAAGCAAAAGAGTTCCTGGCCGGTTCTCCCGGCAAGCGTCCTTTTTTTCTTTACCTGCATTACATGGATACGCACAGCCCCTATGACGCCCCTAAAGCATACGAGAGTTTTTTTGTGGACCCGGCATATGCGGGCCCGGTAACAGGAGACCACAGGCAGTTGGACTATATCGTGTCCGGTAAATTCAAACCTACGAAAGCGGACATCCGGCACATGAAGGCTCTCTATGACCAGGAATTGCTCTATTTCGACTCCCAGTTCGGCCAACTGATGGACTTTTTGAAAAAGCGCGGTTTGTTCGATAACAGTGTGATAGTGTTCCTCTCCGACCACGGCGAAGAGTTCGTCGAGCACGGCATGGCGCTGCATGGCTATACGGTTTACGAAGAACAGTTGTTAGTGCCGCTGCTGATTCGGGCGCCGGGTTATTCGCCAACGGTGGTAAATTCGACAACGCTGCACGTAGATATAATGCCCACGCTGTTGGAACTGTTGGGCATCAAAGCGCCGAAACCGCTGCAAGGCAGCAGCCTAACTCCGCTGATGAAAGGAGAAAAAAGAAAAGGCGTACCTGTTTTCGCTCATACTCAGCTTCGTGCGGTGAAAACCGTACAGGTGCAGTCACTGAGGTTGTCCGACTGGAAGTTGATCGAGCATAGGGTGCCGGAAAAACCCTATGAACTGTATCACTTAGGTCGCGATCCCGGGGAGCTTCAAAATGCAGCCCGGCAGGAACCGGACCTGGTAAAAAAGATGGCGGCCAGGTTATCGGCCTTTGTGCGTTCCCTGCCCCCGGCTAAAGGCAAAGCCGTCGCCTTAACCCCGGAAGAGATCGAAGAACTGCGTTCTCTCGGCTATATCGAGTAGTTTTCAGCTTTAGGCATTCGGCAAAATTATGGAGGTAATCCCAGGATGAAAATATTTATTACAGGAGTCACAGGATTTATCGGCACCCACACAGCGAAACACCTAAAATCCCGGGGTTTCGAGGTTTACGGCTGCGGCACAGGCCCGGTTCTTAGAGAAGAATTAAAACCGGTACTCTCCGGCTACAACCGGATGCCCTTAAACGGGGAATTCGATGCCGAAGTTTTTAAAAATATCGACGCTGTAGTGCACGGCGCCTATTCCCTACACAGGAAAAATATAAAAGCCACCAATATCGAAGGCACCCTAAAATGGTTCCGGGCAGCCAAAGAGATGGGCGTTAAAAGCCAAATCTTTTTGACCAGCTATTCTGCCGGACCCGGTACGAAATCCACATACGGGGCGATAAAGTATGAATTGGAAAGTTTCTTTTTGGAAGAAAAGCAGCCGGTAATCAGGCCGGGGTTGGTGTTAGGAGACGGCGGATTGGCCCGGAAAATGGGCAAAGTCCTCAAAAGCTTGCCTACAATCCCCTTGTTAGACGGCGGCAATTACGATGTGCCTATCATCCAGGTGGAAGATTTGTGTTTAATCATCGAGGCAGCGCTTAACAACCCCGAACCCCGCGTATATCAAGCTTTCCAGGATGAGATGGTGTCCATGAAAGCACTGCTGCAAAAAATGAAACAGGACCTGAACACAAGATGTCTTTTTGTGCCGCTGCCGTCCATAATTCCCCTAATATTTTTAAAGGCCCTGGAAACGCTGCATATTCCTTTCCCTATAAAAAGCGACAGCATTATCGCTCTAAGAACCCCCGCCGCCCACAGGCTTGAAAAAGTTTGAACAAAACTTT
>JAGLSW010000360.1 GCA_023135565.1 Candidatus Aminicenantota bacterium
GGAGGCAGAGTAATTTCATGGTAGATCAATTAACAATTAGAACAATTAGAATAATACGAGCAGCAGCAGAACAGCCGGGGCGCATGATGCGCCCCATTGGTATCGCCGGATACGCTTCCCGGGTAGAAAAACAAGAAGCTTCGAGTCCCGGGAAACATCGCTTCCGGGTTTCTATTTAAATTTCAGGTGTTTTACTTAAACTGGAAACTGAACCTCTGCGGCATCCATACCTTTACCTTAACATTATCTTTTTGAGCCGGTTTGTACTTCCATTTTATAACGGTCTTTTTGATGTTGTTCTTTATATCGTTAGGAACATTACCCAGGATTTTTATTTTTTCTACAGTGCCGTTCTCGTTCACCAAAATAGACGTATTCACAGTGATATTCCTACCGGCATACTTTCTCCTTAATAGAGGAGAACTGCCCGGGTTTTTCCCGGATATTTTTTTCGGTTTCGCAGTCACTTCCTTTATAGGCAAAAGTTGGCCTGCTTTAATTACCGGCTGCACAGGCGTCGTATCTATAGTTTTCGTATCTTGTCCCGGTGTGGTATCTATAGTTTTCGTATCTTGCCCCGGTTCTACTTCTTTTTCCGCCGCCGCGGGCGTGTCCGTCCCTTTGGCTGCATCTTCCACGGGCTTATCTTCGGTTGTTCCCACTTCCTTCTGCACCGCTTCTCTTTTTTGTCTATCTGCTTCTAATTTTCGTTTTATTTCCGCTTCTTGCTTTAATCGCTGCCGGTATTCACCCTGGATTCTATCTAATTCTTCCTGCCGTTTTATCTTTTCTTCTTCCGTAGTGGCAATTCTCGTTTTAATCTCTTCCATTTCCTGCTGCAGTTTTTGCGATTGTTCCGCCGATGCCTTTAATTCCGTTTGATGCTGCCGTTCCCGCAGCCTGAGTCTTTCGAGCTCTTGCTGCCGTTCCTTTTGGGTTTTAGTCATATTGATATAAAATACAACGGCCACTATCACGGCTATTATAGTGATAGCCGCAGCAAACAACAGGACTTTCGATTTTGATTTCTCCTTTTCTTCTAAGCCGATCAAAATATTTTCTATCAGGGCGTCGTCCTTTTTCTTTTCGTTATCGCTTTTGAAAGGAATCGTGTAGGCCAGTTCCTGTTCCAATAACTTATTCTCTTCTTCCATGTCTTCTATGTAGAGGGAGTTCATAAAGTACGCCAGGCTGAAAGTGACAGATGACAACTCTTCTATTTTGAAGTTATTAGAAACAAAATCTTTAAATTCCCTGATGTTGGTAAATCTTTTCCCGGGGTCGGGATGGAGGGTCTTTTTGAAAAAAGTGATAATATTGGTCAAAAAGCCTGAATCCGTCGAGTCGATATGGGGAGTAAAAGTAATATTGGAAAATTTAGCGTCGAAGTCTTCGTCCGGTAAGCAGGAGAAGTAGTTCCCTGTCAGCATCCTGTAAATGATATAACCTAAGTGATAGATGTCCGACTGCGGGATGGGCTGCTCTTTTCGTAAGAATTCCGGGGCGATCCAGGCGCCGTATTTTTTTACCATTTCCGAGAAAAGTTTGTCCTCCTGGTTCAGGTAGGGGAATAGTCCGTAATTTTTTAAGAATATCTTACCGTCGTAGTCTATGATGATATTATCCGGGGTTAAAAATCCGTGGAAAGATTTTTTCCCGCTTACCACGATAGATGAACCGGTATCTATTAAGTCCGCGATTGCTATGGCAATAGATAAGGCCAGGTCGAAATTGATCGGAGTATTTTTTTTGGTGGATTCTTCGAGTACCTGCTCGAAAGTTCTACCTTTTACTAAAGGGTAGACCAGGGTTGTTTTATCTTCTCTTACCTCTATCCTGTCCGGGGAATATAGGTTGGGGATATTCGATTTTTTAATCCCTTCCAGCAGGATTTTGATTCTTCTCCACACTGCCGGGTTGGTGGCCAGGAAAGGATGAACTACGGTGAGCAGCCGATGCCCGGTAGGTTTGTAATCTTTTACTTCGCCTGCCCTGTAGTTGATGCCGATGGAATCACTGCCCCATTCTTTGAAAATCACATAGTCGTCCATAAGTTTATATTCTTTGCTCATTTTTTACCTCGTCGTATTAGTATATAGAATTTTGTTCAAAAATTCAATAGTAAAAATAAAAAATCGAACCGATTATCTACTTTCCGCCGCAGGCAGCGTTCAGCCGATCCCCGGGAGCAGCGGTTAGGTAGGATTTCCCGGTGCAGTCAGCGGCATTCGAGCGGCGGCGGCGATAGGAAAGTCCCGCAGCAAAAAAAGAGACTATTTTAAAAATATAAGTTGACATTTGCCGGTTTGAACGTTATAATGCAGTGGATGCCTCTTATAATAAATAATGTTTTTTCAAGAAAAAACTTGAAAAAAAAGCCACCTAACGGTGTGAAATCTAAATACGTACTTCTTGTTGTTCATTACCGCCGTGTAATGGCATAACGATACAATATGGAAGAAATAATTTATCCCACAGATATAAAAAACAATTTTTTGCAGATATTCCAGGATAATATCGAAAAAATCGAAAAAACCTTTAACTTAAACGTCTCCCTGCGCGGCAATAAAATAATGTTCGAAGGGGAAACCCGTTATAAAAAAGATTTTAAAAAATATATCGGCCATATCGTTCAATTGTCATTGGAAAGCCGGTTGGACGATAACGATTTGAATATGAGCTTGAGCATGATCTATGAAGGCAATATCGGACTAATTAAAGAAGAATTAAGTAAAAAAATCAAAATCAGGATCAATGGAAAAGAAGTCTATCCCCGCACCTATAACCAAAAAAGATACATGAAAGCAATCGCTAAAAACGACCTGGCTTTCGGTATCGGACCGGCCGGTACAGGCAAAACTTTTTTGGCTATTGCCATGGGCCTGAACTACCTGTTGAACAAACAAGTACAAAGAATCGTGGTAACCCGCCCCGTGGTGGAAGCGGGTGAAAAATTAGGTTTTTTACCTGGGGATATCCAGCAGAAAGTGAATCCCTATTTCAGACCTATCTACGATGCGCTCTACAGCCTGATAGGCTTCGATAAAACAGCGGAATTGATCGAAAAAGAGATCGTCGAAATCGCTCCCCTGGCCTATATGCGAGGCAGGACTATAGATAATGCCTTTTTACTTTTAGATGAAGGCCAGAATACATCGAACTCTCAGATGAAGATGTTTTTAACCCGCTTCGGTCAAAACTCGAAAGTGGTGGTAACCGCAGACACTACCCAAATCGACCTGCCTGATCCCAAAAAGTCGGGGATTTTTAAGGCCATAAAACTGTTGAGAAAAATCGCCGGCATCCAGGTTATTAATCTCACCGGGAAAGATGTTGTCAGGCATGCCTTAGTGCAGAACATAATCGAAGCATACGAGAGAAAAAAAGATGAAGTTTAAACTAAAATTTTTGAAACCCGATAAAGCTTCATCAGCCAACGGCAGGAAAAGGGCTTCATTTTTCACTATCTTCAGCGGTTTATTATTCGTGGTCGTTCTTTCCTATTTGCTCTATATCCCGCCGCAGAAAACGGTTGTAGACAGCGACCTCAAGGCAGGAGATATGGTCGCAGAAGATATCGTTATAAAAAAAGATATCTCCATCGAAGATGAGAAAAGTACGGCACGGAAGAGGGATGATGAAGTGGCAAATGTGATCCCTATTTACGAATATTATACCGAAAAACAGCCCGGCACCGGGGATTTGATAAAAGATTGGTTTACGCTGATCAGGCAGTCGAGAAAACAATATATCCGCGGCAGGAATAATAAAGAGCTAAACAGGATAAAAGAAAGTATCGAAAAAAAATTCGGTTTGGAAATCCCCGCCGGTAGGCTGAAGAATATCCTGGACTCCAATATCTTCAGCAGGATCGAATTGAATGAACTGCTGAAATTTATCAAATCCATGGATGAAAAGAAGATCATTACATCCAAAATCGGGGCCAGGAAAAGCCGCCGGGACACCATCCGCATCGTTTCTAAAGGAGTCGAACCTATTATTTTGAAAGTAGAGGAACTGCTTGATTTAAAAGAGGTGGAGATCGCTTTAGATAACTTCCTAAATGAGCAAAAATTTAAAGCGAGAGACCGGGAAAGGATTTCAGCGATTTTAATGGAATTTATCGACATAAACACGGCCTATTCGATGAACCTGACCCAGGAAGAAGGGGTACGGGTCCTTTCCGGGATTAGTCCCATGTTAATAAAGCTAAAAACAGGCCGGGTCATTTTAAGAAAAGGAGAAGAGGTGACCGCCGACCAGGCAAGAATGATCCACCTTATTGCCGCAGTCGAAAAAAAACGGCAGCCGGGATTGTCAAATTTCTTCTTGATTATGGCTGTTTTGGGTTTTTTATCCTTTTTCGGCAGGAAATTCTTTAAGGTATGGAAATCCGACAGCATCAACAAAGATAAACTGCTCCTGGTTACCGGGGCAACATTAATCGTCAGTGCGGCGATATACAGGATCAGCTTATTCCTCTTCCCCATAATATTAAAAAATATCTCTATTATCGAAATCAATTATAATATAAAAAGTATTTATTATGCTGTACCCTTCGGTTTTGGCGCCTTGATTATCGCTTTTACTTTTACCATGCAGAGCGCCGTTGTTTTTTCTTTTGTTAATGCCATAATAGGCGCTGTCGCCTGTAATTGGGATTTCCGGATCGCCCTATACATTTTACTGGGAAACCTTGCCGTGTGTTACGGCATCGAATACTATCAGCGCTTAAAACGGTCGCCTATCATTAAGGCCGCCGTGTTCTGGCTGCTGCCCGCGAATATTGTTCTTATCGTTCTTTTGAATCTAACCGGGGACAATACGGTACTTGAACTGTTGAGTATAGATGTGGCCATGGGGATTCTTTCATCTATTTTCGCCTTGGTCCTGGCCAGTTTTATTATACCCATCTGGGAGATATGGTTCAGCCTGGTCACAGAATTAAAATTAATCGAACTGGCCAACCTGAACCTGCCGATTTTCAGGGAGATGCTGGAAAAAGCGCCGGGCACTTACCACCACTCGCAAATGGTGGCCTCCTTAGCGGAAGCAGCGGCCCAGGATCTCGGAAGGATTCCCCTGCTGGTCACCACCATGGCGCTGTACCATGATATCGGCAAAATCGACAGCCCTCATCTTTTTACTGAAAATCATACCATCTACAAGAATCCCCATGATAATTTTTCGCCCCGGGAAAGCGCCAAAAACATTATTACACATATCCCCGACGGGATCGAAAGAGCAAATAAGATTAAACTCCCGGAAATCGTAAAATCTTCGATCTTGCAGCATCATGGGACTAAGTTGGTGCGTTTTTTCTTCGACAAAGCGCGGCAGATGTCTTCTATAGAAGTGGATGAAATCGACGAAACGGCTTTCCGGTACCAGGGAGAAAAACCGCAAAATATAGAGAACGCTATTATCATGTTGGCCGACCAGGTGGAAGCTGCCACCAAGAGCCTGGGGGCGCCGGATGAGGAGGAGATTAAGAACGTCATCGAGGAAATCATCAGCGTCAACATCGAAGAGAATCAATTCGATGAATGTGAAGGATTAACTTTTAAGGCATTGAATATAATTGCCGGAAGTTTTCATCAGAAGCTTTCTTCTATTTATCACATGAGGATTTCCTACCCCGGTTTCGATTTCACAGAGAAGAAGGAGAACAACAAATAATGATCAAAATCACTGCCGGGGAATTCAAAATAGATGAAGTTTTTTATGTAGAACGGTTGGAGCAAATCGCCGCCCAACAAAATCTCAATGGTGATGTGGTGATAAAATTAGGAGACAAAGAAGAAGCCAGGGCGTTAAATCTCCAATATTTGCAGAAAGATTACCCTACGGACGTATTAAGTTTTCCTTTTAATGAAGAGCTGCCCAGCGGTTATTATCTTGGTGATATTTTTATATGTTATCCTATAGCTGAGGAGCAGGCCCGGGAAAGCGGCATTACGCTGCAGGAAGAGTTGTTTACTTTGATGGTTCATGGGCTGCTGCATTTATCGGGTCTCGATCATGAAAGCGATGCCGGTGAAATGGAGCAGCTTCAGGAGCAGTTGGTGGAAAAACATATAAAAAGGGATAGTCAAATCAGTCATGAAAAATTTTGATCAAGCCCGCGGCGCGTGGGGGGGCTATGAGCCGCTTCGCCGCAAGAGGCAGCGGG
>JAGLSW010000361.1 GCA_023135565.1 Candidatus Aminicenantota bacterium
TTAGAATCAAAAGCACCACCCTGCCCCGAAGCGGCTCGATGCTCCCCCACGCGAGTGGGGTTTAGAAGCAAAAGCGCCACCGCTGCTAATCTGCATCTTTCGGCTTCGGGGCCTCGTAAATCATGGCCCTGTTCCGGCCGGCATTCTTAGCCATATATAACGCTTTGTCGGCATTGTTGAGAATCTCGTCTACCGTGGAACCATGCTCCGGGTAACCGGCAACCCCTAAAGACAGCGTTATTTTACCGAGCGGCTGCTTATCTCTGTCCTCGAAAGGCTCTTCCTCTACTATCTCCCGCAGCCGGTCGGCAGCCAGGTAAGCCCCCACCCTGTCGGAATGAGACAATATAACGGCAAACTCATCACCGCCATACCTGGCCAGGATATCGCTGGTGCGAAACTCCTTTTTCATCAGCTCACTGATTCTTTTTAATACGGCGGATCCTTGCAAATGACCGCAGCTATCGTTATAATTCTTGAAATGATCAACATCGAACATTACGATAGCAAACGGATAGTTGTACCTCCTGGCCTTTTCCAACTGCAAATTGAGTAATAAGAAAAAATGGGATTGATCATATAAACCGGTTAAACGGTCGGTTACCGATAATTCTCCGGTCTTTTCTAAAAAACGGTGCAAAGATTTTTCACTCTCCCGCAAATTTTTCGATAAATAGGCGGAAATAAAAAAGGCAAATAATAAAATGATAGTAAAACCCACCATCCCGGCCAGTTTCGGGGAGTAGACATTAATGCCTTCACGCAGGAAGAAAATGCCTGTTAACAGGATAATAGCAGTCAGGGTTTTTCTAAAGGCTTTATCATGATATATCAGGAACGTGGATACCATTATATAAAAAATAAACAAAACGATAACCGGGCTGTCGAAAGCGCCGGAATAAAAGATCAATAGGGTTAATACGATCAAGTCGAAGTCGAGTTGTATCGACGCAAAATTCGAATATGTATCGTATTCTTTTTCATTGTCGGGGATTTTCGAGCTGCGGTTCAAAGCGAAAATAAAGATTAGATTACCCAGGATGGAGAGCATCGGTATCAAAAAGAGAGTGAAGTAATTTATGCTCGAGTCATAGGAAAAATAATAGTGGGCAAAGAAAAACAAAAACATAAACACAGCATATGACCACCTGATCCTGGTTAACCAAAAATTTTTTTGAATAATTAGATTAATCGCTGCGGATTTAGGTTCTACAAAAGCGGCGACTTCTTCTTTCTGTTCTTTCATACGTATAAAATACGGTTTTTTGCAAGAAAAGTCAACCTAAAAGCCAAAGATTTTTTTCAAATTAGAACTGACGGATATTTTTCGCGGTAACTACCAGTACCGAATAGTTACTTTTTCCTGTGTTGCGTACAGCGCCGTATTCTGATATAATAAACCGTAAAAAGGGGTCGGCGACCCCACCCTAATATGGTTAACAAAAACGACCGGAATAAAAAAAGTTTGTGCTCTTTTACAGGGTAATAGCGGGGCGTCAAGCCTCGTCTGTCAGGCAGCCAATAGATTTTCCTCGCCTCCGGCGGCCCTGCCG
>JAGLSW010000362.1 GCA_023135565.1 Candidatus Aminicenantota bacterium
CCCCCGGCAGGGCCGCCGGAGGCCATTGATACCCCGTTGTATTCATGATATAATAAATTTCCAGGTAAAAAAAAAGAAAAACAAAAAAACTATAATTTTATTAATCGCAGTCGCTGTAGTGACCTGCGCGCTTACTTTTAACGCATGCAAAAAAAAGGCCGGGCATGAAGACCTGAACATATTGTTAATCACTCTCGACACCACCAGGGCGGACCACATCGGCGCCTATGGACACGATACCGTCAAAACGCCCAATATCGACACCCTCTGCCGTTCAGGCGTTATGTTTCAAAACTGTTACTCGCCGGTGCCTTTAACCCTGCCCGCCCACTGTACTATTCTTACAGGGAAATATTCTATCGGCCATAACGTCAGGAACAACGGCCGCTATTTTTTGAACAAAGAAGAGCCCGTAATGACGGAACTGCTAAAAAAAAAAGGCTATCATACCCATGCGGTGATGGCAGCAGTAGAACAGTATAATTCCTTATTGGATAAAGAGATATTGTCCCGGAACGACGGTTTTCTTTATAAAGTTGCCATGCTGAACGGCCAGGCCGGTAAGATGGCAATGGCCGAAAAGATTTTCCGTATGATCCTGCGGGTGAAACCCCACGGGAAATATTACTATTATTATGCCATGATACTTTCGCGGAACAGGAAGTTCCGGGAAGCGGTAAAAAGTATGGAAACTGCTCTCAGCCGGTATCCAGCGGACTTAACCGCGGCCCAGACTACGAAAGCTTTATCTGTTTTAGGCGCCTGGAAGGGTAACTTTTAATCGCCGCTCTCGGCGTGGAATTCTGCTGTAAATTCTAAATAATCGCCGTTATTAACGGTCAGGACGTCTTTTATTCCTTTTTCCGGTTCGCCGTAGGGATACCTGACTAAGTTCACCGTTTGGCTGCCGCGTCCCGGCCATGACAGTTCATAAATTTCCGCTAACCCGGGGTCTAAGTGCGTTAAAGCCTTGTCGTAGCCGAGAGTGAGCGCTATAGAAATCTTTAGTGTGCCTACGTTTGTCACCTTGATAGTGGCTTTGGCGTTATATTTACAGCTAACCGTGGCCGTTAAACAAAAGAGTATGATTAGTATGGTTAATAGTGTTTTTTTCATTTTTTCCTCGTAAGGTTAATGATATAATAAAACCTCCCAAAAGTCAATAAATATGCAGCTTTATTGAATTGCGCATCGGAATCCGGTATAATGTTTTCTATTTAAAAGGAGGTGTTTTATGGCTGATCATAGTTGTGACAATTGCGGTTTCCGGGCCAGGTATGATAATCGTCCCCGGTCTTTTTTAGGCAGGTTATGGCGCTGGCATGCGAAATGGTGTCCCGGTTGGAAGAAGTATATGTTATCGCTTCCCGACGAGGAAAGGGTTAAGTTAGCTGAGAAATACGATATGGAGAAGTACAAATAAGTCATCTGCTTCCGGTGCCGGCCGCTCTGTACTTCTGATGGGGAAAAATCTTGCTTTTTCGGTTACTGCCTGGGGGTTGAAAAAAGAAAGGAACGCTAATAATTAAACCATGACAAAAGATAAATTTGAATACCGTAAAGATACCGCATTTATCAACCGGGAAAAGGAACTGGATTACTTAAGAGGTTTCATTAACGAACGTCCCGAATCTATTCTTTTTATTCATGGCCCCAAATCTTCGGGCAAGACCACGCTGCTGTATAAATTCCTGGCCCAATTAGAAAAAGAGCAAAAGCTGGATGTTAAATTTTTTAATTTGAGAAAAAAATTGATCGGTTATAATAAAGATTTTATTCGTATTTTTTTCGGCATAGATTATGGCAAGTCGAAAGGCGATGTGAAAGAGACACGGGAATATGGAATATTCAATTTTTTCAAACTGTCGGTAGAAGTTTTGAAAGGGATGGAGAGCGGCGAGTTGGACCCTTTTGAGATCATGAAACTGGAATTTGTTAAACAAAATCGAAAAGGCATCAAACCTGTATTGATAATAGATGAGCTGCAAGCCATCGATCATATTTATATGAATAATGGTAAAGACAGGCGGGTGATTATCGAATTATTTAATTTTTTTGTGGCTATGACCAAAGAGAGTCACCTGGCGCATATTATAATAGCTTCTTCGGACGGATATTTTTTGAATACGGTGTATAATGATTCGCGCTTGAAAAAGACATCTAAATTTTACAAAGTTGATTATCTCCAGCAAAAAGATGCAATGGAATGGCTGCTCAACTTAGAAAAGCACTCGAAAATAAAAGACTACGCCCTGACCCGGGAAGAAGCCGAAAAAATCTGGGACACGGTCGGAGGCAGTATGTGGGAAATCCAGGACATATTGGGCGAGCTTTTTACCGACCCGCTCGACTCGGTGCTGGAACTTTATAAACGAAAAATGAGAGGAATAATCGATTTTTATATAGAGTTGAGTTCCGGCAGGAAGAAGATATTGAAATGCTTCGTGGAGAATGACAGCTTAGGATTGAAAGATTTTGCTTCGCTGCGCATAGATACTGATGTGTTGAAGGAGCTTCTGAAAGATATGGTAAAGAATAATATTTTATATTTTGATCCCACGGATGCGGTATATTATCCCCAGTCTAAGAGTTACCGCTGGGGGATCGATATTTATTTCGAGACTCTAAAAGAGAAATAATCCGGAAAGCGGACGGCGTCCGCACCCTATGAGGGGCCTGGAAATTGCATATCCGATTAGGTTGCCCTAAAAAGTTTGTTTTTTTATCAGACTGCGGGTTTTGGATTCCCCGGCTTTTGCTGTACTGCCGCGAAGCGGCTTATTGGCTGGGTGCGCCGCACCCCCGCGCAGCGGCTCAGAGGCTCCCCACGCAGTGGGGTTTTTTAGCAAACGTTCACGAAGTATTAGAAAAAAAGGAGTCCCGGTAATCGCCCCGATAAAGCTGACCTGAAATAAGGCTGGAATTGTCTGACTATTAGTCGAATCTTGCCACTTCCCGGTAATTTGACAAAAAACCGAATATTCTTTATAATACAGCTTCTCTGTCAACAAATTGTACCAAAAAAAAACAAAAGGGGGCGGCGCCCCCAGCCTATGAGGTCCCTGAGAAACACATTCCCGACCAGGTTGTCCTCAAAAGTTTTTTTTAACAAACTTTCACAAAGCATTAATAAAAAGAATCGCCCGGCAGCGAGACATCTATTATATCGAAAATGTCATCGATACCGCCGCGAAGCGGCACAAGGAGACCGAAATGCCCGATAATAAAGAACTCCCGGAAGAGAATTTCATCTCTGCCAATAAAGAGATCGACGTCAGCGCCATTATGGATTCCATCAAACAAAAAATCGCAGAAAAAAAGAAATCCGGCGTCCTCAAACAAACAGAAATCGACGAAATCATGGACATGGAACTCCTGCCCTTGCCCGATTTCCTCGAAATCCCCAACGTCTACGAACCCCACCTCTACCCGGAACATAAACACGACGGTTTCCATGCTTTCCACGTGGAACCGGAAATCGAGACCGGTTTAGCCAAAAAAATCCTGGGCAAAATCAGGAAACTCCTGGCTCCTTTGACCCGCTTTATGATCAGGCCATACTTGTCCGAAATGAAAAACCTGACCGCCCTGCTCCATAATCAAAACAAAGAAGATATACACAACCTTAAACAAACCGTGCCCATCACTTTCCAAAGCAAAGAGTATATCAAACTGCTGCACAATACTATTAATAATACTATAGTAGAATTATCGAAACTAAAAATCGATCACGACCTGCTAAAAACCAGGATCAAAGTTTTAGAGGATAAAATAGAATTCTTAGAAAACCGCGAACGGGCTATCGAAAAAAAAATCTTCGAAAAATCTAAAAAAGAATAAATCACTTGCCTCCGGCTGGCAGTGGGCTTTTTTTTAAACAGTTTACGGCAATTTTTAGGAGTATATGAGTAAAATGAAAGTTCACCAGTTTTTGACTTCTTATTCGTATGGCGACGCCATCGGCAACGAGGCTTTAGAAATCAGGGATTTCCTGAGAGCACAGGGCCACGAATCGAATATATTCGCCCTTTTTTACCATCCGAAGTACGCGGACCAGATCATCAACTACTTAGAATATGATAAATATTCCCACAAAGATAATATTATTATTTTCCATTTTTCCATCGGTTCGCCGGTTACCAAAAAATTCATGAGAGCTCCGGATAAAAAAGTTATAATTTATCATAATATTACCCCGCATCATTTTTTTCTCGATTACCACCGCATCCTGGCAAAAGACTGCTACAAAGGCCGGATAGAGTTAAAAAGTTTCGTGGAAAAGGTAGACCTTGCTTTGGGCGATTCGTTATACAACGAACAAGAACTGAAAGATGCGGGCTTTCCTAAAACCGGGGTGCTGCCGTTAGTTATGAATTTCGACAAATTTTCTACCCCGGTTGTGCCTGTTTTGGATGAGCTTTTTAAGGACGGCAAAACCAATATCCTTTTCGTGGGCCGCGTCATCCCCAACAAAAAAGTTGAAGATGTGATCAAATCCTTTTATTTTTACCAGAAACATTTTAATGCCAATTCCAGGTTGTTTATCGTGGGTGAGTACCGTGGTTTTGAGCGTTATCTTTCGGCGCTGCAGGAACTAACGGGAAAATTAGAGATTAAGAACGTGCATTTTACCGGCCACATCCCGGACGAGGAACTGATCTCTTATTTTAAATTGGCTCATATCTATCTGCATCTCAGCGAACATGAGGGGTTTTGCGCGCCTGTGCCTGAAAGTTTTTATTTGAATATCCCGGTGGTTGCTTTTAATGCCGGGGCGGTGCAGGAGACCATGAATAAGGGTGGCATCCTGGTCAACAAGAAAGATTATCCCGGTATAGCCGGGCTGTTAGACCATATTTTAGAGGACGAAGCACTGCGGAAAAAAATATTGGCCGGTCAACAGCAAGCTTTAGGAAAATATGTCAAGAACAAAACCGGTCAAATCCTGCTGGACTTTCTAAAAAAATTATAGGGGCTTCGCCGCAAGGGGCAGCGTGTGAGCGCTTCTCGCTTTTAAATCATAAGAAGTTTTGATTAAACTTTTTCAAAAGTTTAGCCCCCGGCAGGGTCGCCGAAGGCAAGGCCCCCGGCGGGGACCCACCACGTGGGCAGGGGATAAGGGCCGGAGTTTAGGGGCGTTTAAATGTAAAATATCGATGGTTTCCCTGCCGCGTTTATTGTTTTCGACAGGTCTAATTTCTCCATTCGGGCTGTAGGTTAAATAGTCTCCCGGAGAATCTTCCGTGGGAACGATGAAATTTTCATCGAATTTATTCCCTTTGGCATGCCCGCATCTCTTTTTAGTCTGGCAGGAAACAGTCAGGTTATCGTAGTCGTGGATAAGGTCCGGGAATTTGTCTTTGGGCCTGATATGGTCGATATGTGATGATTCAGGACTTTCGCTGACGGTTTTTTCGCAGTAACAACAGACTTTCCACTGCTCTTCCGCTAAAAGATATTTTCTTAACTCCAGGCTGTATCCTTTGTTGTTTTTAATCCATTTATTAAAGAAATCAGGTTTTTCAACCTTTTTTATCTTTAGCATTAACTTTTTTCCTTTGAGCTTTCAGCTTTGCCATTTCAACCCGCATCAGCATGAGTTCTTCGTCGTCGCTGCCCAGGAACGCCTCTACTTTATCGTAGCGTTCTTTAAATCCCGGTTCCCGGAAAGAACCGTTATGAATCATATCCCACAATTCCCTGATTTCGTTTGCCACTTCCGGGTCGCGTGTGGTGTTGAGTTCCATCAACTCCTGTAAAACGATATCTACCGGCAGTCCATAAGAACCGTTAATATCTTTATAACCGGCTATTTCTATTTTACCTTTGTGCCGCTTTAATAATTTTACGCTCTCTTTTTTTACGGAAGCAACAATATGAGGCGAATGGGTTGCGGCGATCACCTGGTTGTTTTTCCCCACTTTTTCGTATACTTTCATGATGCGCTGCTGCCATTGGGGGTGCAGGGAGATTTCCGGTTCGTCTACCAGGATAATAGAGTTATTGGCGTTTAGCATCTTTAATGCCAGCGCCCTGACAAAAAGCTGCTTTTCCCCGGAAGAGAGGTGGTTAATGTCGAATGTTTTTCCGGCGCTGTTCTCGAAGATCAATAATTTTTCTTCCGGTTTCAGTCCTATTAACTTTGCATCGATTTCCAGCATGTCAAATAGGGAGTTGATCTCGCCGCAAACTTTGTCGATGGCTTGTTTGGCGGGCAATTCCTGGTTTTTAAATACTTCGCCGCTAATATATGATGCGATATATGAAGGCACATCTTCGATGGCCTCCCGGTCTACGATGTTTTCAAATTTATATTTGCTGTTAAATGAAAGTGTCGTTGTTTGTAGGCCTTTGAAATTAATCTCCGTGGGCATATAGAAAACTTTGGGTCTATCTTTTATATCTATATTTTGTATCTCTTCCCTCAACCATTCTATTTGACTGAGGCCTTCGCCAAAAGAGCTTACGTCGTATTTTTTCAATGGCGTATTGGGCGTATTGGAAAAATCCAACCCAAGCTCATATTTTAAGGGAAATTTTGGGTCTTCATTGGTTACAGCTTGAAAGATCGTTTCTAACAAAGTAGTTTTACCGGAACCGTTAATCCCGGCAATGACAATGGTATTCAAGGCTTCACCATCAGGCCCGGTAAAATCGATCTCCATGTTCCCGAGAAATGGGTGACCGGATAATTTTATTTTTTCTATTTTCATGGCAGTACCTGTACCGTTATTTCTTTTATTACACCGAAATTTTGCCTTTTCATGGTGCCATTCTATCTGAAATAGGAGTGGATTGCAACAGGTGAAGAATCAAAAATTGACCTGCCATGAAATTACTTTGCCTCCGGCGGGGTGCGGCGCACCCACCCTCTTAGCCTCCGGCGGCCCTGCCGGGGGCTAAACTTTTGAAAAAGTTTAATCAAAACTTTTTATGAGCGATACGTTTGTCTACACAATAAACGGTTATCGTTGGCTTCTACCGCGAAGCGGCTCATCGCCTCCCCGTGCGCACGGGGCAAAACTTTTTATGAGCGATACGTTTATCTACACAATAAACGGCCATCGTTGGCGTTTCTTACTTCGAATTATTATTGTTATTATTCTTGCTGCCGTTTTTTTTATGATTCTCCCTGATAATCATCCGGGCGTCAACAATAGTCAAACTGTCCTCCCTGGCTATCACCGGGTTTAAATCCAACTCGTAGATCTCCGGGTAAGACTCGATCAAATCCGATACTTTTAATATCAAATCCACGATATTTTTCTTATTCACCGGGGGCTCACCGCGAACGCCATTGAGAATATGAGCGGACTTAATTTCTTTAATCATGTCCTCAGCCGCGTGCCTCGATACAGGCAGCACCCTAAAAGCAACGTCTTTCACCACTTCCACCAGTATGCCGCCGATACCGTACATGATGACGAAAAGGTTACCTAATCGTCAAATCTTGCACATTTCCGGCAGAATATTTTCTCGCAATCCTGAAAACAATTTATTATAGAGCTTTTACAGGGCAAAACAATAAAAACGTTTATTGATTGACCAACTGAAATTCCCCTCTTGAGAGCGGCGGGGTGTGTTTGGTTCCGGCTTGTCCGGGTTGTGGACAGGCCAAAAAATATCATAAGATTACCAAGGAGAACCCCGATGTCGTGTCATTCGAGGAATTATTTAAGCTGGCCTTAAAAAAGATCGCCAAATAGGGCGCGGGCAGCCTATAAGGGGCTTTCGAGTAACAGGAAAGCGTAGCGCTCATGAAAAGTTTTGGGAGTACAGAACCCTTTTTCAAAAGGGTTTTGGCCGCCGGAGGCAGAG
>JAGLSW010000363.1 GCA_023135565.1 Candidatus Aminicenantota bacterium
TTTGGCACAAATACGAGAGGGGTGGTTTCGAGTACTGAGGAACGAAGTACGAGAAAGCGGGGTGTGTTAGCTCTCTTGAGACTTGCCGGGAGGTGGACGCGAAGCGGGGTGTGTTAAATCATCGCAAAAAAACAAGATTTTTCCCCATCAGTAGTATAGGAAACCCACGCAGTGGGCTTGACTTTTTGGTGGGAGCGTGATATTTTACAGTCCTAAAACATTATCGTTTGTTTTTCCGTATATTACTATTAGAAAACTTAAATAATGAATAGAAAAAATAGATCGACTGAGAAAAAATTCCGGGCCGCGGCTTTACTGCTGCTTGTCTACGCCCTCTTCCTATCCCAGAAAATACTACTAAACCAGGTGTTGTGCTTTAAACCGGACGGTTCCGCGGATGTAGAACTGGCTTTTCTCAGTTTTATTTGCGACTGCAAAGATGAAGACCACGATCACATACACCATGGGGAAGAAAAAAACGAATCCCGGTACTGTTCCGAGACGGGCTGCTGCATCACTTCCGGCTGCTGCTTCGATCAACCCATCGAAGACAGCCTGCTGAGAAGAGATAAAACCGCCGCTTCCCCCTACCCGGCTCTTAGCAAAGTGCGCAGCGTACAGGGTGAAGAAAAAATCACCCTGCCCAATCCCTGCGTGAGTTTTTTAGATCTAATTCCTTTAAGTAAATTTCTCGAACAAGTGCCATTTCTTAAGGGCAAAACAATCATGCTTTGTTGATCCTCTATTTTTATGTCCGCTGCCGGGGCAATTAAAAAATTTAAAAATGCCTCTTAGATTGCCGCGCAGCGGGGATACGGCGCACCCAGCCATAAAATTAACAAAAGTTTTGTGGGGGTCCAGGGGGTGGTTTTTCAAAAGAACCCCCTGGCCGCCGGAGGCGAGGAGGATCATAATGAAAACAAAATATTTTAAAATAATCTTTTCTTTACTGCTGTTGTTGTTCCCGGGGCTTTTCAGCGGGGGGATTCTAACAGCGAAAAATTACCGTTTGCACGACCTGGTCGAACTACTAAAACAAAACAGCCTGCTGCTCGAAATAGCGACTATCGACAACAAAATCGCAAAAGAAGACTACCGGGCGGCCCGGGCCCTGCCGAACCCGGAAATCGAGATGTTTAAAGGCGAAGCTGAAGTGCCGGGAGAACCGGGACGGCCCGCTATCTGGGGCGTGGGTGGAAAAATATCCATACCCAATCCCCTTTATCGTTTCTACTTCTTGAAATCCTTGAGAAAACACATCAGCGAAGCGGAAATAGAAGCGGAAATAAAAAAAAACAACATCATAAAAGACCTGAAAACACACTACTTCCATTTGCAATTCGCCCGCAAAATCGCCGTCCTGCTGCAAAAAAAGATCGCCCGCCTAACGGAGGTGAACCGCATCACCAAAGCAAAAGCCACTATCGGCGAAGCTAAGGAGATCGACTACCTGAGAACGTCGGTGGAAATCCAGAAAAACAAATCCCGACTCTTCAGAATGGAAAAAATCGTCTCTCACCAACGCATTAAGATCAACGAGTTCTTAAACTTCAGCCTGGAAGGCGATTACTCTATGGCGGCAGATTTCAGCTATATGCCGCTGGCCGGGATCGAAGAGAGCTTAGACGAACTCATCGAAAGATGCCCGCTCATCGTGCTTAAAGCCAACGAATTGGAGAAAAAAAAGGCCGGCCTAAAAGCAAGCCGGTTTTCTATACTGGAAGCGGTCGAACTTTTCGGGGAGCGGGGACAGGAAGTAGACGCCAAAACCTGGAAAGTAGGCATAGGCATCTCCCTGCCTATTTTTAATACCCATGCGGCGCAAATTAGAAAAGCAAAATATGAGCGCCGAAAAGCACAGAAAGAATTCGAGCATGCCGGGAAACATCTCTTTGCGGATATCGACCGGATGGTTTCGGAAATCCGCGTGCTGGAAAAAGAGATCGACACCTTTACCGGCGCTGTGTTGAAAGAGGGCCGGAAAAACATAGAGCTTACGGAAAAGTTGTACAAAGAAGGCGAGATTTCTTTAGTGGTTTTCTTAGATTCGCAGAACAGCTTCTTCGAGATAGAGCAGAGATATTACGAAGCTATCACCGAGTGGAAAATTTTAAAAGCGGAACTCGATGAGTTGTTAGGAGAAGAAATATGAAAAAGAAAAATATATATTTGATAACTATTTTTATTGTTGTGTTAATGATTTTTGTTTACTGCGGTAAGCACAGTCATAACGATAAGGCCGGTCAAGCGCATGACCACGACCATGTGACGGACGAAGCGAAACCGGCGTCTACCGCGGTTGAAGAACCGGATGCTCACGACCATGAACATGCAGCAGACACCCCGGGGCACACGCATGAAACCGGCACAGACAGTGCGGCGTCTACCCCGGTTGACAAAAAGGCTGCTCACGCCCACCTCCATTTCAGCGCAGCAAAAATTAAGGAGTGGGGCATCGAGTTCGGCAGCCCGGAAGAAAGAAATTTTCTCGAAAAGATCAAACTGACCGGCATAGTCAAACTAAATAAAAACACCACTTTTTTAATCAATTCCTTAGTGCCGGGAGTGGTGGCGGCTGTTAAGAAAGACATCGGCGATGTGGTGCAAAAAGGCGCGGCGCTGTGCGTTTTGAATTCCCCGGCGCTGCTGGATATTAAGACCCGCTATATCAAAGCCTACCAGGATTACCTTTTGAACAAACAAAACTACGACCGGGCCAAAAGTCTTTTTGCCGCCAAAGCCCTGGAACGCAAAGAGTTGATCAGCCGGGAGACAAAATACAAAACCGGCCTGGCCGACTATTTTTCCTTAGAAGCAAAATTAATGTCTTTAGGTTTCAGCAAAGGGGCGCTGCAAACAGTCACCGCTGCGCTGCAAACAGAGAAAACCGCGCAGTTGAAAGAATTCCTGTCGCCTTTTTATTATATTCCCGCGCCGATCCGGGGCAAGGTTATTTCCCGGGATTTGACTCCCGGCGAGCGGGTGGAACAGGATAAGACTATTTTTGAAATTTCCGATACCGGGACAGTATGGGCTATTATCGATGTCAGGGTGGACGCCATACAGTACATCGATAAAGGGAAAGAAGTGGAAATCCTTTGCGATGTCTACCCGCATTTAACTTTTTCCGGCAAGATTACCGCTGTGCCTGAAAAAGTGGACGCTGCTCTAAGAACCCTCAAAGTCAGGGTCGAAGTCGATAATGAAGCGGGGCTGTTAAAACCTGAGATGTATGTCAAAGGCGCTGTCAACAAAAGCATCGGCAGCGAAGGCCTGGCTGTTCCTGTCAGCGCGGTGGTGAAAATGTCCGGTATCGACGGCGTCTTTTTAAAAGAAACCGACGGTTTCGAGTTCAAGCCCGTGCAGGTTACCGGCCGGGACGCAGCCGGTTTCGTTTTCGTGACGGGGCTGAGTTTGCAGGACATTATCGTGACAAAAGGTTCTTTTTATATGAAAGCCGAGTACGAAATCCAGCGCGGCGGCGTAGATGAACATGCGGGACACACGCATTAGAAGCATGCCTCCGGCGGCCAACTTTTTGAAAAAAGTTGGACAAAAACTTCTAATTAGCGAACGTTTCGGCTCCCTGCCTAACGCTGGGGAATCGGCCCATACGTTTGGTTTTACAATAGTGTCCCCTGCTCGTTCGAGGCAAAACTTACGGAGTAATAAATGAAAAAATTAATCGAAATAATGCTTGAAAAAAAGATTTTTAGTTTTTTAATTATATTCGGTATTACTATGGGCGGTATCATTGCCTATAATAATTTGAAGATCGATGTGTTTCCCGATCCTTCGCCTGTGTTGGTACAGGTGTTTACCCACTGCGAGGGCATGGCCCCCGAAGAAGTCGAAAAATTCGTCTCTTATCCTATCGAGACGTCGCTCTACGGCCTGCCTCATGTCAAGAAGATCAATTCTTTATCTACTTTCGGTCTTTCCACCGTGAATGTTTATTTTGATGATGATGTAGACATCTATTTCGGCAGACAGTTGGTGGCGCAGCAGTTACCCACAGTGCAGGAGAAGCTGCCCGATTTCGTAGAATCGCCCGAGTTGGGCCCCATCAGCACCGGCTTAGGCATGGTCTACGTCTACGTCCTCAAGGGGCCTGCGGCGCAGGCAGCCCATGACCCCCAGTTTGGCGATAATAACAATGTAGAGAAGCAAGAAACACATTCGCAAAACCCTAAACGCTCCCCCACGCAGTGGGGCCCCTTGCCCGCCGGAGGCCAAGAAGATATCCCCATCATCGAATTACGCACTTTGCAGGACTGGGTCATCAAGTTCCAACTGCAGACAGTGCCCGGCATCGCAGCGGTCAAAAGTCAAGGCGGCGACGTCAAACAGTTCCAGGTCATCGTAGACCCCGACAAACTGCTCAAATACAAGCTCCACCTTCATGCCGTGATAGACAGTATCAAACAAAGCTCTAAAAACATCACCGCCGGGTATATTACCCGCAATAAAGAAGAATATATCGTCCGCGGCATCGGGCTTTTCGAGGACATCGAAGCATTAAAAAAAGTAGCGGTCAAAGAGTCCGGGGCCACCCCCATTTTTCTCGAACACATCGCGGAGATAAAAATAGGCAGCGCCGTCAAAAGAGGGGAAGCCATCCTCAACAGCGAAGGCACAGTGGTATCGGGCATCGTGATGAAACTGATCGGCGTTAATACCGCCGAACTGATCGAAAAAATCGACAAACGAATCGAAGAGATCAACTCCGGGCTGCCCCAGGGCATCCGCATCGTGCCGGTCTACAACCAGGCCCTGATCATCAAAGCAGCTTTCAAAACCGTATCGGAAGCCTTGATTATCGGCATTATCCTGGTCTCTATCATCCTGTTTATTTTTCTCAACGACCTCTCATCCGCGCTGGTTTCCACCCTGGCTATTCCTTTCGCGGTTTTTGCCGCTTTTATTGCCATGAAAGCAGCCGGTATGACAGCCGACCTGATGTCTTTCGGCGGCCTGGCTATAGGCATCGGCCTGTTAGTGGACGCCACCATCGTGGTGGTAGAAAACATTGCCCGCAGCCGGGAACTGTCCGGCAAAAAGCAAAGCGACAAAGAGACCATCTTCCTGGCTATCAAGCAGGTGCTGCGGCCCCTGGTCTATGCCATGGCCATGATTATTCTTTCGTTCCTGCCCATTCTGACTCTCCAGGGCGTGGAAGGAAAACTCTTTAAACCTTTCGGTTTCACCCTGTTGGTTGCCATCATATCCGCAATCGTTTATGCTCTTTTCTTCGCCCCGGTGCTGATGAACACTTTCGGTGCGCGCAAGCGGACGGCGTCCGCACCCTATGAGGGGCCTGGAAAACACACTCCCGGCCGGGTTGAACCAAAAGCTTCTTTTTTCAGCAAACTTTCACGAAGTAAAAAGGAAACAGCCTCCCCGGGTTTTATCTTCGAATTTTTGAAGAAAGCCTACCTGAAACTTTTCGATTTTTTCTATAAAAGAGAAAAAGCGACCATACTTGTTTTCCTATTGATTTTTGCGCTCAGTGTGGTGGTATTCGTCAACACCGGTTCGGAATTCATCCCCACCCTGAACGAGCAGACCATCCAACTGCAAATTCTTTTGCCCCAGAACACCGCCTTAGACGAGACTGTCGGCATGCTGCACCGGGTTCATCAAATAATAGGAGAGTTCCCGGAGGTGGAGAATGCCTATGGCCGCATCGGCCGCGGTGAAGCCGGAACTCATTCGCACTCGGTCAACATGGGGAATTCGGTGTTGACCCTGAAACCGCGCAAATTCTGGCAGGTGGCTAACGAAGCGGAATTAGTCGAAAAGATGGAAGCGAAAATCAAAAACAAAATCCCCGGGGTGACGCTTAATTTCACCCAGCCTATCAAACACAACTTAGATCATTTAGTGACCGGCGTGCGGGCCGACCTGGCCATCAAAGTCTTCGGCGACGACTATCCCAAATTGATCCAACTGGCGGGAGAAGTGGAACACATCCTGGGTACCATCGACGGTGTGGAAGATATCTACGTTTCCAAAGTATCCGGTTTGAATGAAATCGCAGTCACGCTGGACCGGGAAAAACTGGCCCGCTACGGGTTAAATCCCGCCGCAGTGCTGGAAGAAGTAGAAGCGGCCGTAGGCGGTAAAACCGTGAGTAAAATCTACCGCGGCGACGTGGTTTACGATGTATTTTTGCGGTATTCTCCCCAACACCGGGCGAACATCGGCGATTTGCGCGGTTATTATATTTGCTCCGAAAGGGGGCAGATGGTGCCGCTTTCCACTGTAGCCAAAATCGAAGAACGAAGCGGTTTTTCCGAAATCGTGCGCGAAAACGGCAAACGTTATATCACCGTGCAGTGCAATGTGCGCGGCAGGGACATCGGTTCTATCGTGTCCGAATCGAAAGCCAAAATATACGGCAGCAGCGCCATCGACCTGCCTTTCGGTTATTATCTCAGTTGGGGCGGTCAGTTCGAGTTGAAGCAGAGGGCGGAAAAGAGGTTGTATCTTGTTCTTTTTATCACTTTTTTCTTGATCTTAGTGCTGCTGTTCGATTTCCTTAAGTCCTGGAAAGATATTTTTGTCATCCTGGTTAATCTTCCTGTATCCTTGAGCGGCGGAATCATTTCGCTCTGGCTGGCCGGAGCTTACTTATCTGTTCCCTCCACTATCGGTTTTATCGCCTTATTGGGCATCGCCTTAGAGAATACATTGATCCTCATCACCTTCTTT
Organism: Candidatus Aminicenantota bacterium; assembly: GCA_023135565.1. Taxonomy (GTDB): domain Bacteria; phylum Acidobacteriota; class Aminicenantia; order UBA2199; family UBA2199; genus JAGLQA01. Next base: position 6,715 of record JAGLSW010000363.1, read on the forward strand.
AAGCGCAGCACAGCCGAAGCGAAAAATTTCGACAGCGCTATACGGGAAAGCGTCGCCCTGCGGCTGCGGCCCGTGTTGATGACCAAATTTACCACTATTATCGGTCTTTTTCCCCTATTGTTTTCAGCCGGTATCGGTTCGGAAATCCAGCGGCCTTTAGTGATTGTCGTCATCGGCGGCATCTTTTTTTCTATATTCACCACCCTGCTGCTCATGCCTGTGATCTATAAAAAGCTGTATAACTAATTTAGAGCTTCCTTCTGCCTGTCCCCAATTCCTAAAACTATGAAATTACTTTTTGTCTTCGGCGACAAGGGGGGCTTTTTTGAAAAATTGTCCCCCTTGACCCCCCAAAAAACTTTTCATGAGCGATACGCTTTCCTGTTACTCGAAAGCCCCTTATAGGCTCCCCACGCCGTGGGGCTTTTACCCATTTATCACTTGCCAGTCGCCGTTTTTCCTGCTGCCGACCCGTTTGACCTTTCCTGCTTTTTTTAATTTGGAAAAATATTCTTTCGATGTATCGAAAGAGATACCTAATTTTTTTGCCACCTCTTTTTGGGACAAACCTGGATTTTCTTCCAGTATATTAAGAATACGCTGGCTCAAAGATAGCTTGCGGGGCGTACCCGTGGTTTTATTGGGGGGTATTTGGGGTTTTATTGGGGGGTCTTTTTGTTCTTTATGGGGGGGTGTTTTTTTGGGGGTAGATTTGAAAGCAGTCACCCTGAAACCGCCCATCATTTCTTCGAATTTTGGAGACGGCAGCCCATGTTTCTCAAATCCTTCCAACACCCGTCCGATGCCGGAACCATATTTCTCGATGATATTAGCTTCTTTAAAAACTTCCGCGATTTTTTTATTTCTTATAGTAGAGACGTAATCACCGGATAGAAGTTTCTTTACACTCAGGTCTTCGGGCAATTTGCCGGGATTATAACATTCTATCCTATCATCGAATATTTTGATAATGCTGTCGGACGCATCCCGGTAATCACGATGAACAACCGCGTTCACAACGATTTCCCTGAGTGCATCGAGAGGATAATCCCATCTCTCTTCTCTCTGCAAGCTGCCGGTTATAATGTATGATTTATTGATATGTTTCTTAATAAAATCCATCACCCCTTCCACTTCGGAGAGTATATCGCATTTTAGCGTCACGCTGTCTTTAATAATGGTGGGAGTCTGGAACCGGCCCAGTTCAATGGTAGTCAAAGCAGAGTTTTCTTTCATAAATAGTAAAAAACCGCCGTAGGTGATTTTGTTTTCTCTTAGTAATTCGAATTTGTTTAAAACTCGCATCGGGTCGTCGGTGATTTTAATATCTTTGTATTTATTGGCTAATTCGATAAATTTCCTAACTTTCTCCAACGATATATCTGCAGCGGAATGATTGTTATCGACATAATAATCCCAACTGGTATTAAAGGTCTTTAAATGTAATTCGATAACTTCATTAATCTCCATCTGGTGATTGGAATTTTTTACTCTTTTAATATATTTTCCTTTAAAAGCGACCGGTTTTATGGGGTACTCTATTACTTTAATTAGAACCACGTCTTTATTTTCCACAGCGACAGTTTCCATATCCGGGATAACGGATGGGACGGTGGAATGCTTAACCTGGTTGAGCCAATTTTGAATCGTCTCTTTGTTTATCGTTGTACCGGCAATATTACCATTGTCTTCGACTCCCACGAGTAAAATTCCACCTTTTGTATTTGCGAAGGCGGTAATGGTCTCGATGGCTTCCCTGTCAAAATTTTTCTTAAATTCGAGACTTTCAGATTCGCCTTGTTCGACCAGTTCGTGTATTCTTATTATTTTTTCGTTCATCAGGTCATATGATATTGCATATCAGGCACAAAAGTCAAGAGTCCCGGCCTTCCCGCAGCAAGAAAAAATATATCTATCCTACTACTACACCTCAGGGAAATTTTGTTTTTCGCTTGCCAATTGTTTTTGGGTTTCTACCAAAAAACTCCAATCCATCCAATCATCGTGTTCTTTTAATGAATCGCCCATTTCTCTCTCGAATTCCTCAAGATCCCGCTTATATTTTTTTTCAAACTTCCTGATTTTTGTTTCCACCCGTTTTAATTCTCTTTCGATCTCTTTTTTTTTCTTCCGGATAGCGATATTGAAGGCTTTGTAGACAATTTCATCGGAAACCTTTTTGAGGTTGATGTTATCCGGTATCATAATAGTTGCTTCCGTCATCTTTTTTACCTCTACTATGCCATTACATGGCGGTGATGAAAACAGCATGTTTTACATATTTCATCTTTCCACCGCCAGGTGGCTTTGTTTTTAAGCTTAGTCTTGAAAAAACACTATATATATAAACATCAAAAGCAAAAATGTCAAGTCATATCTGAATTTTTCCCGATTTTTTTACCCGCTCGCCGGTTTGCTTTTTTTGGCCTACGATTTTCCCGGTGTCCGGGATTTATGTATTCTTGCTCTTTTTCTTGACAATTGGGTGAATTTCCATTATATTTAAGCCGATGACTTTTATATTAAATGATTATATTAATATGTATATCAAAAGGGCGCGAAAAACAGGCAATAAAGAAATAGCCCTACACCTGCTGGATATTATACCCAAAACCTGCCACCTAAATGACGCGATCTTCAACAGCATCCAAAATGAAATAAAAGATAAAATAGATGCAGGCAGAAGCTTCCAGGTGGCCTTTGACCGGGTTTCAAGGAAATATGTTTTACAAGGCCATTTGATAACAGCTAAATTGCCCGCTGTCCTGATCCGGATTATCGCCAATAAGGAAAAATTCTTAGAAAAAGTTTCCAACAAAATCAACATTCCCATAGATGAATTAAAAAATCAAATGGCGGTTATGGGTATCAAAGACTTTGCTCCACGATTGGGAAAATTAAGCGAAGGCGGGAAAATGGTTTTTGCCACTTTCGATGACACAAACATGGAGAAAGACCCTTTTGAGAATAGCAAAGCCGACGAAATTATCTCCCGGGCAGCCTTAGACATGAATTCCTTTGATGAGGGAGAACCAATAACCGTGGTTAAGATCCGGTATCGAAACCTCGCGCACATCGATAAAAAATTTCCCTCTTTTGCCGATGCCGGTTGGAGGAAGACATTTTTCCCGGCAAACAAAAACGACAAATACGGCAGAACCAGGAGCCTGAACTCGAAGTGGGACGGCGTAGCCGAAGTGGTGCACAAGGATGTAAAGATGTCCGAAGTCATCGAAGACGGAGCTTTTATCGGTAGTTGAGGAATTGAAATATGGCGCTAACCAAAAAAGAAACCATCGAAAAAATCCTCTCGCTTACCTATAAGGAACTGGCTGCCTGGATGCGGGATCGACTGTGTGGCAGCGATCCTTATTTCTCACTGTATGTGGGATATGAAACCGATCTCAGAGGTTTTCTAACCAAAGCTTTTGTTCACATCGAAGACGAAGAATTCAGGAAAAATTTCATCAAAGTATTAGACGGTCTTATAGAAGAGTTAAAAGGTTACTCGAAACAAGACGTAAAAAAGAACAAAGAATACATATACGAACTGCTGACATTGTGCGGGAGTATCGACGGTTTTACCGGGAGGAGTCACAGCGTCCCGGCTCTAATCGATATGGCAAAAGGGGACCAATTCAAAAAAGTGGTCGTCTATGAAGCCGAGCTTCAACAGGTGCTTTTAAACACGCTGGCAACCATCAAAATCGGCGGTATTAATCATTTTTGGATCGAACAAATGAAGGATGTTTCCAATAAGTACTATGCCAATGCCGCTTTTTATGCCTTATTAAGAAACCGCTGCAGCCTGGACCTTTTGCTGGAGCATATACACATATTGGTGGATGCCTTCAAAGGAGAGCTGGAATTAAAACTGGCCGTGGTGTCCTTATTCGATGCCTACGAACAGGAGAGATTATATGATGGCTTGAGAAATATAGAAGCCGGTTTGACTCCCAAGCAGATGCAGGCGTTGAACGACGCATTCAAGAAAGCCGGTTACGAAGAAGTGTTCCGGTTGGAGAAAGAACCCGTGGCGGTATCGATACCAAAAACCAAAAGAAGAAAGAAATTTGTTTCCAGGAATGTTAACATAAACTCTTTCGGATTAGGTATTTTGCAAGCTGCATAGAGAATAATTATGGCGAAATTCATCTCATTTTACTCATATAAAGGCGGCGTGGGCAGGACCCTCAGCCTGGTCAACGTGGCCGCCGCCCTGGCAAAAGAAGGCAAATCGGTGTTGATCTGGGACTTAGATTTAGAAGCGCCGGGCATCCAGACTTTCCCCCTGCTCAACCGCTTCGGCATCGAAGAAGAGATAAAAACCGGCGTCATCGACATCCTGCTGGATTTCCAGGAAAAGGGTTTTAAAATCAAAGGCGATAAACTGATCAAGAGTTCGATTTATAGTTTCAAGAGCGAAAATTTACCTGATGATTATAAAGCCCTGGGAAAAATACAGGTTCTACCTGCCGGGAAATTGGAGCAGGGGTATACCGAAAAATTTTCCCGTATCGAATGGGAAAAATTGTTCGACGGCGAAGAGAACATCGGTTTCCAGGTCTTCGAAGAGTGTCTCAAAGTTCTCGATGATTTAGATTTCGATTATGTATTAATCGATTCCCGTACCGGTTTAACCCATATCGCGCTGGTTACTACTATCCTGCTGCCGGATTTGGTATTCCTGGTTTTCAATTATAACGAACAGAACTTGCGCGGGCTTAACTCGATTCATGCCGCCCTGCATGCGGAAGAGATACAGAAAAGAATTCGCAAGTTCCCCCTGCCGGTCAAAACCATCGCTTCCATGGTGGACTTTGAAGCGAGCAGCGAGTTAAAGAAGAGGCAGAAGCGGTTAAAAGAAAAATTTAATATAAAACCCCACTACGAGATCGCTTTTCATAGACCTCTCATTACGCTGGAGGACATCCTGCCCTTTAGCGATGAACACAAAAAATTGGAAGCCACCCAGGAATATTACAACATTGCCGCCGGTTTGATTGATTTTTACCCGCGGCGGATAGAAGAAGAAGAGAAAAAAATAAGGTCTGAGGAGGTCGTTTATAAGATCAACACCGGTGAAGGGCGCGGTATGACATTTAGGGAAAGAGAACCGGTTTACCGGACGGGAAAAACTTTCGAGGAAAAAACCGGGGAAATTTTTCGATTAATGGGTTTCGAGGTAGAATTCGACCGGGAAACAGCGGGCAAAACAATCGATATATTTCTGAAAAAGAAAAAAAGCATCGGTCAAAAATACGAATACTATATCTGTGAATGCAAAGATTGGCCTTATCATGTTGATAAAGATGTAGTAGACGAATTATCCTTTATATTGGAAGAGGTTAAAGAAGAACTAAAAATAGGATGCGAGGCCATTATCGTTACGCGAGTGGGTTTTACCGGCAATGCAAAAAAAGCCGCACAGGATAGAGGCATCGAACTACATACCTATGAAGATATGCTGACGGGTTTAATGAATTTCGATAACTATTTGACCGGGCTGATCCAGGGTTTCGAGGGCACCGACTTAGAACGCCTCTATATCGAACAGGACGTGATCCCGGAAAATAACCCGGAAGAGATCAATAGTTTCGACTTCGTGGACTCCTGGCTGCAAAGCCCGGGCCAGAAACATTTCTCCCTGTTGGGCGACTACGGCACGGGCAAAACCAGCTTTGCCCGCAAATTGGCTTACGATATGGCCAAAAAATACAAGGCCGAACCGGGCAAAAACCGCATTCCTTTTTTTATCGACCTGCGTCAATGCCAAAAAGCCCTGAGCTTAGAAACCCTGCTCCACGAACAACTGAAAAACAGCGGCGTGGAACCGGCCAATGAAGAAATTTTCTTAAAGCTCCTGGCCGAAGGAAAAATCCTGCTTATTTTCGACGCTTTCGACGAGATGGCCACCATGAGCAACGCGGAGATTACTCTCTCCAACTTCCGCCAGTTGAACCGGGCGGTAGAGGGCGAAGCCAAAGTGATAATGGCGTCCCGGACTCATTATTTCCGCGACAAGTACGAGGTGGATACGATTTTGAAAAAACAGGGCGTCAAAGGACTATCGGAAAAAGCCACTTTGCTCTACCGGGAGATCCACAGCAAACCGGAATACGAAATCGTCTACCTGAAAGAGTTCTCCGAAAAACAGGTCAAAGAGTATCTAAAAAAAGCGGTGGGCAAAGAGTGGCGGGCGGCTTATGACAAGATCGAGTCTATCTATAATTTGCACGACCTGGCTGCCCGGCCCGTGCTTTTAGACATGATCGTCAAGACCCTGCCCAAAATCGAAACAGGGCGGGACGAATTTAACGTGGTAGACCTTTATGATGTATACACCTTAAGCTGGTTCGACCGGGACGACCACCGCTTGCAAATCACCAAAGCGGGCCGGGAAGAATTGGTGGAGGCCCTGGCTTACAAGCTGTGGCAGGAAGGCAAAACAAGCATCCACTATTCGGCCCTTTCCGATGTGCTCAGTAAACATCTAAAATCGAAAATCAAAAACCTGCGCGATTTAGAAACCGCCGATTACGAAGTGCGCACCGCCTCTTTTTTGGTCCGGGACGGCGAAGGCAACTATGCTTTTGCCCACAAATCTTTCCAGGAGTTTTTTATTGCCCGCAAAATTAAAAAAGGGCTATTAGAGAAAGATTACTCCGTATTGAACTTGAAACGCCTGTCCCTAGAGATCGTATTCTTCCTGAAACACATGATGGCGGACCAGGACATCCTGACCCCGGTAAGCGATATATTAGCGGGAAAGTACCGGGAACAAATTTCGGAAAATGCCCTGCTGCTCTTTTACCGGGTGTTAAAAATGGGGTTTCTCAAGCAGCGTTTCTCTTTACAGGGCGAGGCCAATTTATGCGGCGCAGAGGGCAAAACCTTTGCCCAACTGTTGCGGCACAACCTGCCGAAAGAAATCAACCTGCCCGGGGCCCGGTTGGGCGGCCTGGATTTAAGCTGCATGGTGTTTAAGCGGGCCGATCTCAGCGGCGCTGACTTAGAAGAATCCCTGCCGGCCCAATGCGTTTTCGAAGATACGTCTTTAAAACAGGCGGTTCTTAAAAGCAGCGCTTTCAGCGCAAGTACTTTTAAGAATGTGGATTTTGAGAAAGCCGCGGCCCACGGCGCTGATTTTAAAGATTGTGTTTTCGAGAACTGCGCTTTGGTGGATGCGGACTTTTCCCTGGTAAACTTTATGAACGCCGGTTTCGAAGACTGCACTATTAAAGGCAGCGACTTTACCGCCGCCGGTTTTTTGGGCAGCAATATCGACATAAAGCAGTTGAAACAGGGCGGCAATGACCTTTTCGGCGCTCCTCTCCCCCCCGTGCCCGCTTTACACCCCCTGCCTGCCTTAGGCCACGGTAACTGGGTCAACTCGGCTGCCCTCAGCGGCGATAACCGCTTTATTGTGTCTGCCGGTTATGATAAAACCGTCAAAGTCTGGGACTTTGAAAGCGGCAAACTGCTAAACACCCTGAAAGGACACGATAACTGGGTCAACTCGGTTGCCCTCAGCGGCGATAACCGCTTTATTGTGTCCGGCAGTTCTGATAACACCGTCAAAGTGT
>JAGLSW010000364.1 GCA_023135565.1 Candidatus Aminicenantota bacterium
GAAACCTTTTTTCAAAAAGGTTTTTGGTCGCCGAAGGCAAATTTTAAGGAGTATGTTATGAAAAAAGAAAATAAAATTGCAATCTGGTTACAGCAGATACGCGCTCCCTTTTTGATTTTGGCGGTGATGCTGGCGCTTATCGGCATCGCGGCTGCCTTTCGGGACGGCTATACCCACTGGCTGCACGCCGGGCTTTTAATTATAGGCGTGGTGTTGACCCACATCGCGGTCAATCTTTTTAACGAGCTGTCCGACTACAAAACCAAAATCGACGAAAATACCACCCGCACCCCGTTCAGCGGCGGCAGCGGCATGATGCAGGCAGGCAAAACCAACCCGAAAGCAGTTACTGCCGCGGCTTATACGGCTATGTTTTTGGGAGGAACTATCGGTATTTATTTCTGTTTTGTCAGCAGTTGGTTTATCCTGGGCTTTATGATCGCCGGGGGAATCGCCATCCGTTTTTATACTTCCCACCTGGCCCGCTGGCTGGTGGGCGAGTTAATCAGCGGCTTGACTTTAGGAACTTTAGTGGTTTTGGGGGTCTACCTATCTTTGACCGGGCAACTGAATATTAATATTGTTTTTATCTCGATCCCGCCGGGAATTTTGACCACCCTGCTCCTTTTCCTGAACGAGTTCCCCGATGCGGAAGCCGACAAAGCAGGCGGACGCTATCATATGGTCATCTATTTCGGCAAAAAAAAGAGCGCCAAAATCTATATTTCCGGACTGGTTTTAACCTATACACTGATTATTGCGGCTCCTTTTGTTTTTGCTGTGCCCTATACTGTTTTGATTGCCCTGTTGACCCTGCCCATCGCTTTGAAAGCCGGTTTAACCGCCTTGAAACACCACAGCGATACGCCGAAATTGATCCCGGCCTTAGGCATGAATGTAATGGTGGTGCTTTTGACCGACTTGCTCCTGGCCGTAGGCTGCTTTATCTGACCTGAGTGGTTAGGAGTAAGTAACTGAGTTATGAGTTATGAACGATGAGCGTTGAAAAAAACCAAATCGATCATTAAACATCGATCATTAATATTACACGTAGGTGCTGAGGATTTTTTTACCGTGGGCTTCGATTTCCCGGGATGTCCCGGCGCAGCCGCTCTCCCTGCGTAAATCGTATATCAAAAGGTAACCCTGTTTCTCATTTTGCCTGTCTAAATAATCGCATAACTGCTCGATTCCTTTTTGATGGTACGCTTCACCCCGCCACACTTTGAGTTCGATAATATATTTTTTATTGCTCATGGTAATCACAATATCGAGCCTTTTCTCTTCGGAAATCTGCACTTCCTTAAAATCGAATCCCCTGCCGTTAATGATAGGCCTCAAAAAAGCCAGGAACATCAACCTGCCGTTTCGCTCTAAAAAGTCCCTGTCTTTTTTACTATATTGTTCTTTTATGAAATCCCGGAATTTTCCGATGACTTTTTCTATATGCAGTGTGCCGTCTTCATTATAATAACTGCTGCTCACATGATCGAACTTTACTTTGCCGGAAGTTTCCATTTTGGAGGCCATGTAGTTATAGATGCGCTGTTCATACAGGCGGTTATGTATTTTGGTTTTTCCTGCTTCTCTCCTGAGAATACCATAGATGCCGCCGAAATGAATCACCGGGTTATCTAAGTTAAAAGAAAATTCCCTGCCGTTCATGATAATCTCGAATACGAATTCATACAAATCGGGGTTGTTCTCTAAATTTTTTATCAGGGTGCCGAAATTGGTATTATCTTTCATAAGAGCGATTCGCACCGCCTGTTCTATGTGACCGGGTTCCCATTTTTCCGGTTTTCCCGGTGCCGGTATTTCTTCGTCGATGATCTTACACAGGCAGCTTACCAGGAAAGGGTACCCGGAAGTTAAATAAAAAAGCTTCTCCGCAAAAAAAGGAACATCTATTTTCACTTCCCGGTCCACGGCGTAGTCTTCCAGCATGGAGGTTATTTCAGCGCTCGACAGGCTCAGGTCTATGTCGAAATCCACGGCGATATTCCAGGGGCTGTTATAGGTTCTTTTTTCGCCGGTTCTAATTTTGGCTTTTAGGGTTTTAACGTCATGCACCCCGGCCAGGATCACAGAGTGAAATGTGTAGTCCTCTCCTTCATTGGCGCTGAGATATTTGCTGCGCAGCATGCCTAAGAAATCTAAGAACAATTGGTTATTTGCGGATTTATCTACTTCATCCACGATAAGGATGACTTTCCGGTTTGCTTCCTGTATGAATTTGGTAAGAAAAGCGTTTAACTCGGAAAAGTCGGTTATATTTTTATTGGCTGCGATTTGGGCGGTTAGTTCTTTCTCGTCCATAAGGTCGAGCCGCCGCTCAAATATATTAAGGATTGTGCGAATAAATAGTTGGTGTTTCTCATAGTTGGTCGTATCGATGCCTTCGAAGCTGAGTTTCAGCACTAAGTAGTCTTTTCTTTTTTTTAGTTCCCGGTCTAACAGGTAGATGGTGGTGGTTTTGCCGTATTGGCGGGGTTTATTGATGGTGAAATATTCTCCAGCTTCTACCATAGCGATGATTTTTTTAATTTTTTCGGATGTATCGGCCATGTAATGTTTATGGGGGATACAGGTGCCGGTTATATTAAATCTCTTACTCATTTTCTTATTTACTATGTCTAAGCGAGCGACAAACATTACTTCTACCGATGTTATTCATAGTTCAATTATACCATGAATTACCCGATATTCCAACATGCCCCCAAATCCCCAATTCACCACCTAAATAATGGGCAGGCTGTAGTCGGCATCCGCGAAACTTCTTCCCTTTACCCAAAACCGGATAGTTTTTTTTTTCAATTTTCAAGTTTTGGAAAAAGATCGAGAATGCTGGGAAAAATAACAGGGGTGAACCATACTTATTTTGTGGTTCAATCCACCACCTTTGTGGTGACGCTAACCGTAGTCGATGATGATGGGGCGGAAAGCATTGCCGGTAAAGAGGTTAGGGTAACCTTATAACCGGGGCGGCGTTGAGCGGCTTCGCCGCAGGGGCAGCGTGTGAGCGCTTTTGATTTTAAATAATCAGAAGTTTTGATCAAACTTTTTCAAAAGTTTGGATCCCGGCAGGGCCGCCGGAGGCAAGAAAAAAAAATATTTCCGGGACCGCGGCGGTTACTGCGGGGAACGGCGGTTACGGTGGT
>JAGLSW010000365.1 GCA_023135565.1 Candidatus Aminicenantota bacterium
TCCGTCTGCTTTTTTAATTCCAGGTTTTTAAAAAGGTCTTTAGAGGTAACCGGCAGACCGGCCAATTTTTCAAGCTGGCCGATGGTGAGGTCTTTGGGTAATTTATCAGGTTCCGGCAGGTAAAAGACCGGCTGCAAAGATTCGATCTTTTTCCCATCCAGGGTAATTTTGCCGTTAAAACTTTTATGGGATTTGCCGGTTAAAGCGGCATAAATTTGATCTGCTAAGTAGCGGGGTTTTCCGGCTTGCAGGCTGATGTAATTACCTGCCCTTATATCAAGTTTTATCTTTTCAAAATCTACTTTCTTTTTCTGTGTTGGGCGAAGCATCCTTTTGAACCCGAAAAGGCTTAATAAATAAGCAGCGACTATCCAACCAAAAAAGATAATCACACCGGGAACGAAGTAGGCGGGTAGAGCGGGTTCAGCATAAAATACTTGTTCTTCGCCTTCGACAAAAGGAACCAATTTTATATTTTTCTTTAAAACCCAGTTGTCTATATAGAATCGCATAAACCCTTTATATTTTTCGAGACAGGTTTTGTAAAAGTCGATGTAGGACAGGTAACCCCTGGAACTGAGCTCGTTGCAAAGCGCCCTGTAAAAGGTCACCGGGTTAAATATGCTCAAGAAATGAAATTTCTTAGTAATATTTTCAATTTGCTCGATGTTTTTGGTTTCAATATCCAGGATTTTTTTGAAATCCACATTCCAGAACTGTTCATAGAGCAAGATACGTTCTTTTAATAAATCGGGACTTTTACCATATTTCCTGGCTATTTCAAAGAGTGAGCTTTCAAAACCTGAGAAGATTTTCTTTTTGCTGTTTTCAATGGTGTATCTCGATTCCATCTTTTTGTCCGCGTATTTTTCAAATGTTTTTTGAAGCAGGTTCGGCCATAAATGAACCAATATTAGCCAGGATAAAATTAGCGCCGGTATGCTTTTTCGCGGATCATTAACGGTTCCCACAGCAGCCCCTAACAGGAAGAAAAAAAACATTATCCCGATTGTTGCAAGAACAAACACCGGTAAATATTTAAAACCGGCTTCCGATATATCTATATTATTAAGAGCAAGCTGGATAAAAGCTTCTATAAAAATCAAAATAATGACGATGGTTAGCACTATTAGTCGGGAAAAAATTACTTCTGTGTGAGTTTTCAGCCAGCTTGAAAAGCCCATTAAAAATTTTATATATTCACGGTTCCTGGGCGCAAAAAAACCGTATATCAGGCTTGCGGGCGCCAGGAGCAACAGGAAAATCCAGGGAAAATCAAGACCGCCTCCTGTGGGCCGTTCGTATATCTTTCCATCTTCTTGCGGTTTTCCAATTTTCATCCTCGCATCATAGTATATCGACGCTTCCATATCACCTAAAGAAGAAGAATTGTTGAAAAAGATAATGGATCCAGATTGATGTAAAAAAAGTCTGAATCCATAAACTCCATAGAAAAGATAATTGACATGTCTATCGAAATAAGCTTTTTCTGTTTTCAGAAATTCGTTTTTTTGATCGATATGTTGTTTGTGATTTCCAATATCGAGTTGGAGAATGATGCCTGATAGAATAACCACGAATATGGTGGTGGTTATAGTTATCCAGTTGAAATTTCTTTTCATCTTTAAATGAAAGCCACTCCCCTTTTTTCCTTTATTTTCTTTCATCATAACATGTTCCTCCTTTTAAAATATGTAAAATTTATCACTGGCCTAATTTTTCATTTCTCGTAGTTGGGCAGCAATTAATTCCATGTGAACAACTCTTATCGGTGTTACATGAACATGTATCAATACACATTGATAATCCACCTTTTATTTTCCTGCTTTCTTCGTCCTGTAATTGTGAAATGGTCTTTTTGTTCAAGAGTAATTTTTTGGTTAATTTTTTTTTCATGATTACCTCCCGGTAATTTTTTTATATTTTATCTCTGACCTAATTTTTCAGGGGGTGGGCAGCAATTAATTCCATGTGAACAACTCTCATCGGTTTTGCATACACAGGTATCATAAATATCGCTTAATCCTCCTTTAATAGACCTGCTTTCTTCATCCTGTAATTTTGAAATGGTCTCTTTGTTCAAGAGTAATTTTTGGGTTAATTTTTTTTTCATGATTACCTCCCGGTATTTTTTTATATTTTATCCCTGACCTAATTTTTCCGGTGGCGGGCAGCAATTGCCATGAAATGAGCAACTTTCATCGGTTTTACATACACAGGTATCATAAGGAACAGTTAAGCCACCTTTAATAGACCTGCTTTCTTCGTCCTGTAATTTTGAAATAGTCTTTTTGTTCAAGAGTAAATTTTTTGTTAATTTTTTTTTCATGATTACCTCCTGGTAATGATTATATTTTATCCCTGGCCTAATTTTTCATTTCTTGTAGTTGGGCAACAATTTCCTATTGCTGAGCAACTCTCATCGGTTTTGCATACACAGGAATCATAAATATCAGTATACCCTCCTTTTATTTTCCTGCTTTCTTCGTCCTGTAATTTTGAAATCGTCTCTTTTCTTAAGAGCAATATTTTGGTTAATTTTTTTTTCATGATTACCTCCTGGTAATGTTTACAATTTACAGCCAACAACTTGTCTTCCAGATGAAATTATACCAGATATTTTCTAATTTTCAAAGAAAAATCTTCAATCGTTTAGATTTTTTGACAAAAAGCTACCATTTGGCATAGTGCTTTTGTTAAATATTGAGCCGGTGAGAGAGTTTGGGGACAGGCTAATAAATGCCCATTTACGGTTGACAGTGTCAAGTCTTGCATTGCAACATTTGAGTTATCAAAATGTGTTAATGCAAGACCTGACCCCCGGATTGTTCCAATTTCACTTGACATTTTAATATGTTTGTGTTATAGCTTTATTTTGAATAACACAAGGAGGTTAATCATGGATTATCTCGTAGAGCCGATGGACTTTTTTGGTTTATTAGGAATTGAACTGTTTGCATGTGTCGGTTTGACATGCTGCAATGTATCATGTGATGGTTTGGGCTGTTCAACCTATAAAGATTTAAAAAAGGGCGAACCACCCCTTGAATAAGCAGAAAAAATTATAGGGGAAAAAAAGAACAATCATAAAATTCTGACAAAGGCCACACCATTTATCAATAGTGCAAATGGTATGAGGAAATATAATGAAAGTATCTAAATATAATTTTTTTGCACATACATCTGACGGAGAAAGGATCGCATTTAACGGTATTAGCTGTTCTTTAGCTAAAATAGATGATGACCATTTTAATGAATATAAATTAATCGAAAGCGGGGAAGAGAATAAATCAAGATTAAGCGATGAGAAGAAAAGAAAGATACACCAAGCATTGCTTAAAGGAGGTTTCATTTACCCAGCCGATTCTTTAGATGAAATAGAAGGAATATCATTCGGCTATAATAAGAGTAAATATGCGGATGGTTTATTAAACCTGACTATTGCCCCGACAATGGATTGTAATTTTAACTGTTATTACTGCTATGAAAAATGGAAAAAGCAGAGAGACAAGACTTATATGAATCGAGACACTGAAAACGGATTGATCAAATTCGCTGATTTATTCCTGGCGAATAAAAGAAAATTATCTGTATCCTGGTATGGCGGCGAACCGTTATTAGCTCTCGATAGTATCTATAGGTTATCCGAGTCGTTTATAAAGCTATGTGAAAAGAAAAAATGTGGCTATGACAGTGACATCATTACCAACGGGTATCACTTAAAGCCGGAAGTTGTTGACAACCTGATAAAATATAAAGTTAGGTCGGCACAGATTACCATAGATGGCCCCAAAGATATTCATGATTCCCGCAGGTACGACATAGAGAAAGGGGAATCCTTTGAAACTATCATGGAAAATATCGCATATGCAAAAAAGTTTATGAATGTGATAATAAGGATAAATGTTGACAAAAAAAATTCCCACCGGGTAGAGGAGTTTTTAGACTACTTAGTAGGCAGCAATTTAACTGAAAATATCGGCGTTTATATGGGACGAGTATATGACTGCAAACAGGACCCACTCTCGAAACACCATAATTTACTTTATGAGTCGAAAGAATTTTTTCAAAAACGAAAAGAGATTTTGAGTAAAGCAATCCTTGAAAAAAAGTTGGGCTGGATCGGCCCATATCCCTCACCACTTGTTCTACCCTGTGGCGCGGTTAATATTAATACCTTTGTAATCGCTTCCGATGGCTATGTTTATAAATGTTGGGAAGTAATCGGTGAAAAAGAGGAAGCAGTGTTCCACGTGTCGAAGCCGGAAATAATAAACAAAAAATTATTAAAGTGGGTGAACTGGGATCCGAAAGATAACGAAGAGTGCCGGGAATGTAAATTTCTCCCTTTATGTAATGGAGGATGCGTGGTAACTGCGATGAAAGGCAAAAATAGGTGTTCATATTGGAAAGATAATTTGTCTGATATGTTGGGAATTCTTGCCTATAAACATGAGCATCTGGTAGGAAAACGAAATGCATAAAAAAATGTTAGTCAAGATTCTTGCTCTTACAATCGTAGTGTTATTGATGGGGTGCGGCGCTGTGAAACAGAAAGAAAAACTCAAAATCACGCTGCAAAAGGATTTGATAATCGAAGATTCGGACGACAACCCGCACCAGAATTTTTTCTTTATCAGGACTTTGGATGTAGATAAAGACGGGAATATATATGTGCTGGATGAAAAAAAGGTATTGAAATTCGACAAAGCCGGGAAATTTTTGTGGCCCCCTGACGGTGCTCCAATGGAATTTGACAAAAAAAAATAGTGTGATACAATATATTTCATAAATTACTAAAAGGAGGCAAGTAACATGGAGTATATCATAGAGCCGACAGATTTTTTGGAGAATTTATTCAGCACCCAATTTACTTGTGTTAGTCTGACAATAAGATGTGGTGCACCTTGCAGAGGGTTAGCTTGTTCGAGTTTTTCCTATAGCCCAGCTGTCCCCGAGTAAGTGACCGTCATCCCAATTATGGCTCCCAGAAACGAAATCATGATGTGCTGGTTGCTGAAATTTTAGATTAACTATCTGGAAAATGAAGAATTCTAAGTATAATTTTTTCGCCTTCACAAGGGAAGGGGAACGGATCGCTTATAATGCGGTAACTGGATCTTTAGCTAAAATAGATGATGAGCATTTCAATGAATATTTACTAATCGAAAAGGGAGAAGAGACTAAGTCAGGATTAAATCCAAATCGAAAAAAGGCCGTTTATCAAGCGTTGAAAAGAGGTGGATTTATCTATGATGATGACGCTCTAGACGAAATTGACCTGATATCATTCGGTTATAACAAAAAAAAGTATTCGGACGATACATTGAGCTTAACCATTGCATCTACCATGGATTGCAATTTTAATTGCTATTACTGTTACGAAAAAAAGATGAATTGCAGCACTAAAACATATATGAATCGAAATACAGAGCAATATATCATCCAATTTACTGATCGTTTTTTAAAAGAAAAACGAGATTTAAACGTCACGTGGTACGGGGGTGAACCACTGCTGGCAGCAGATACGATTTATAGATTATCCGGGCTATTAATCGATTTGTGTGTGAAAAAACAGTGTGGTTACCAAAGCAATATAATCACAAACGGTTATTTTCTGGATAAAACTACCGTAGATCGACTGGTAGAATTGAAAACTGAACATGTTCAAATTACTATTGACGGGACTAAGAACGTTCACGACCTGCGGCGTTTCGATATCGAAAAAGGTTCCTCATTCGACATTATCATGGAAAATATAGAATATGCAAAATCGTTTATGAAAATTTCGATCAGGATCAACATTGACAAACAGAACAGCGACCATATCGAGCCTTTCCTGAATTATTTAAAAGATAATCACTCGGCTAAAAATTTGAATGTTTACTTGGGTAGAGTCTCCGACTGCAATCTGGACTTCCCCCCAGAACAAATGAAATTACTTTTCGATTCTAAAGAATATTTCGAGAAGAAACTATCTATTATAAAAAATTCCATAATGGATGAAAACACAGCGGTCATAGGTGCATATCCATCACGAATGATTCTGCCCTGCGGTGCAGTTAATGTTAATACATATGCAATCGATCCGGAAGGTTACGTCTATAAATGTTGGGAAACACTCGGAAATAAAGAAGAGGCCATATTCCACGTATCGAAACCGGAAATAATCAATAAAATGCATGCTAAATGGATTAACTGGGACCCCAAAGAGGACAAAGAATGCAGGGACTGCCAATTTCTCACACTATGCAATGGCGGCTGTGTGTTATCGGCAACGAGAGGTAAAAAAAATTGCACTTATTGGCGTTATCACCTACAGGACATGTTGGCACTCCTAGCTTATAAACATACGTTCCAGGCTAAAGGGAGAAAACATGAATAAAAATTTTATGAGAATAGTTGCTTTTATCATTGCATTGATGATGACTATGCAGTGTACGATTAAAAAAAAGGATAAGCCCTACAATATAAAGCTTCACGAAAATTTAACTATAGGGCGCGGCGAAGAAGACTTAAAACAGATTTTTAAATTTATACTCGATATTACCATCGACAAGCAAGGTAACATATATGTCCTTGACACTAATCAGGGTCTCGTGCGTAAATTCGATAAGTGGGGAAATTTTTTATGGGAATTGAACCGACAGGGGCAGGGACCCGGCGAATTTCTTCGTATTGTTAGTCTTGATGTTGATGACCGGGGAAAGCTTTATATTGTAGATCAAAGAAAACGAAGGATTATGATCTATTCCCAGGAAGGTAATTTTTTAACTGAATTTAAAGTTGAGGGCGGTTCTCCACTCAAGGTTGCGTTAGATTCAAAAGGTTATATATATATATCGTTTTTAGAAGGCGGTAAAGATTTTTTGCTTCATCGGTTTACCACGGATGGAAAATTGGTAAACTCTTTTGTAAAAGCCGACGAAAGCGAAAAGAATCCATCTTTAAGAAGAACAAAAAATTCCATACACTTTTGTATAGATAACAATGATAATATTTATGTCACCTTTATGTGGGAATACAAAGTCCAGTGTTATTCACCCGATGGAAAGTTAGTTGTGAGTTGGGCCAGGGAACTGCCTTATATACCTACGCCGCCTCATATTCTGCGTAAGCCCAATTGGCTTGAAGTAAAAGGTGATATAATAACCTGGGACATAGCGGTGGATAGCAAAAACAACATTTATACGATCTGGGGCAGTCGAGCCAAAGAGAATGGTTTGATAATCGATATATTTAATTCGAGAGGAAATCACCTGGGATATTTCTATTCAGGGATAAAACCGGGAGATGAGTTGCAATATATAGATATTGATCACCAGGACAATCTATACATCATAGAGCCTCTAAATGAACCGAAAGTGTTCCGTTTTAAGATGAGCCGGGGCCTTAAGGGAAAGAATTAACCTGCCCCCTGTCCCTCTTTTTTTTCATTCCCGGTGAAAAACTCCCGCATTTCTTCCCCTTGCTTCCTTTATGCAAGGGGGACCGGGGGGAAGACTTGACCCCATTGTGTTTCTAACCGGTTCCCTGCTCAGCAGGGTTGACTTCGAGGATGTCTTTGAGCAGGACGACAAAATCCTGGAGTTCGTCCCTGAGCCGCGTCATAGAATCAGCAGCCTTTAACAGGGGATCGAGGTCTATAGCCACGGATTCGAGATTCATTAGACCTAAATACCGGGCATTACCCTTAAAAGTATGAACGATCCGCTTTAATACATCAGCATCCGCTTCCATGTCCTCTTTTGCCAGCGCTGCTTCCATTGTGGCTACTTTTTCCTTTACGTCTTTGATAAATATTTCCCTTACCCGCGGAGAAACGGATCCGGTGATTTTGTTAGCACTCATTTTAATGCTCCCGCTGCCTGCAGCTTTTAGAGTGAAGAGTTTAGGGATTTGATTAAAAAAATCGTTGAAATTTATAGGTTTGGTCATATAAGTAGTGGCGCCGGCGGATAGACACTTCTCTATCTCCTCGCGCATAGAATAAGCAGTCAGGGCGATAATGGGACGTTTATACCCTTTTTTCCGCAGTTCTTCGATGGCTTCCCTGCCGTTCATTACCGGCATCTGGATGTCCATCAAGATCAGGTCGGGGCTGTGCTCCAAAGCTATGTCTACCGCTTCCCTGCCGTTGCGGGCCAGCAGCAGCGAGTCAAAACCGGTGGCTCTGAATTGATCACACATCAACTCCAAATTCACTTCGTTGTCCTCAACAAGCAGTATCTTCTTGTCTTTCCAACTGTCATCCATAGGAACCTCATTTTTCTCAGATACGTCCGGGCTTTCCCCTGCCTCGATCCTGCCGGAATCGGCCGGGATGGCGACGGTAAACTCCGATCCCTCATTAGGTTCCGATTTCACCTCGATGCTCCCGCCCAGCAGGCTGGAGAGGTTCTTGCAGATGGCTAATCCTAAGCCGGCGCCTTTTTCCCCGGCGCCGCTGCCGGGCTGCACCTGGCTGAACGGATTAAATACCCGGTGCAGGTCCTCAGGCTCGATACCGGCGCCGCTGTCTTTGACGCGGAAAAGGAGAAAATCGTCTTCCCGGCTGTAATCTACTACCAGGGAGATTTTTCCCGTGTCGGTAAATTTTAAGGCATTGGCGAGCAGGTTGACTAACACCTGCTGGATACGCCATTTATCATTGTGAATGTTTAAGGGCGCCCGGCTGTCGATTTTTATCTCGAAGGCTAATTTTTTTTGTTGAAATTGCAGTTCAAAGAGGGTCTTTATATGCCCGGTTATCTCTTTTAAGGGGAAAGTCTGCGGGAAAATATCCAACTGACCGGCTTCGATCTTAGAAAAATCGAGGATGTCGTTCAACAGCTTTAAAAGCCCTTCTCCCGATTTGATGATTTTGTCTACGTACTCCCTGGAAGAGCCGGGGAGACCGGCCTGCTTTAACAGCAGGTCCGCATAGCCGAGAACGCCATGCAGGGGAGTCCTGATGTCATGGGACATGTTGGCCAGGAATTGCGATTTCAGGCGGTTGGCGGATTCTGCTTTCTCTTTTAGGGAAACCACTTCCCGGTAGGATGTCAACAATTTTTGTTCTAATTCGCGTTCCAGGGTGATGTCTTTTTTAACGGCTCCGAAAGCGGTTATTTCCCCGCTGCGCTGATCCCGGACGGGAAAAATCGAGGCTTCCTCGATAAAGTTTTCACCGTTCTTTTTTTTGTTGAGAAACTCCCCTTTCCAGGTTTTGCCCGTTGTGATAGCCTGCCATAATTCTTTGTAATATTCTTCGGGATAGTTGGCTTTATCCGATCTCAATATCCGGGGATTTTCCCCTTTTACTTCCGCAAAGGTGTAACCGGTGAGTTTCTCAAAGGCCGGGTTAACATAGGTGATGCAGCCGTCTACGTCGGTTATAACGATACTGTCCGTGGCCTGCCGCACCACGTTGGCCAGGCGGTTGGCTTCCGCGAAAAATTCTTTCTGCTCAGTGACGTCGAGAATATATACGATCAGGCGGGCGACATTCCCCTGGTCGTCTAAAATGGGATAGGTGTGAACCTGTTCGTGCCGGAGGCTGCCGTCTTTTTTTCGGTGTGTGTGTTCCAGTGTGACGGGCTTTTTGGTTTTTTTGACTATATCCACGGGGCACTCTATGTCGTGCAGGTGGCAGGGGGAGTCGAATCCGTGTCTTTCTTTATAACAATAAGAGCCTACCTTCAGCCTGGAAAAAGAATTGGCTGTCAATACCCTGTAATCAGCGGTGTCGATCACATAAAAGGGGTGGTTTAAGGCTTCGATAATGGATGTTAAAAAGGCTTCCCGGTCGCTGCTGCCGCTGCTTTTATCTTTTTTTAATTCTTCTTGCGTCGAAATTTTGCACCTCCACAACTAAATAGGCGGCAGGACAAACAGGCTTTGAGACGTAAAAATTTACATCTCTACAGTTCTATTCATATTGCGCCCCGTGAATCTATTAATTTTTCGTCCCGGTTCCGCAGCGGCGCAAAACCGTGCGTCTGCAAAACATAGGCAGCTTTACTGCTGCGACTACCCGGTCTCTAACCAGGAAAACCAGATGGGATGATGTTCTTTATACCAGTTGAGAATCTGCCGCAGCTTCTGCCGGTGCGCGGGCGGAATCACTTCCGGGGGGATGCGGTCGAAATAGACGCGGATGCCTTTCTCGCCGAAAAATTCCAGGGCTTCGGAACAGAGCGTTTGCAGCTCGTTCCTGATGCGGCCCGAGTCGGATATTTTGACGGGCCGGGTGGTGTAATCTTCACCGCCGATAAACCGGTTCAGCAGGGGATTAAATACAAGTTTGCTCTCTGCCGGGGATTTATCGAAACGGAGAGTGAGCGTCACCCGCTTATCACCACGGGGGCCGGCCAGCCTGACTGTCACCCGGTAAAGATTCTCTCCTACTTTCTCTACTCCGGGGGCGCCTGAGTAAGGGTCAGGCTTCATATAACCGGAAACAGCCAATACCTGCCAGGATTTTTCGGGGAAGAAATCATCCGCTCCGATCCAGCGTTTTTCTACCGGTATCCCGGCTGCGATGCCGTCGCGAATCATCTCCCGGTAATGTTCGATGAGGGCGTCATCTACTTCCAACCGGTGGCCGGCGAGCTCTTTTAAGCGGGCCGGGAAATCACCGGCTTCGGGGTCTAAGGCCATGACATCATGCTCGCGGTCATAGGGGAGTTTGAAATTAGAGGTAAATACCGACAAAAAGCCTTCTATGTTCAGCAGGGGGCACAGGCTGGCGGCCTGCATGGCTTCCGCGGAAGCCGCATAACCGTCGCACAAGAAAAGATGGCTGTCTCCTGCTTCATCCTGCCAGGTGCCGACACTATAAGTGGGGGCATAGGTGCCGGATTCGGTAAAGGCTGCCGTGCCGCCGGGGAGTTTCCAACCGTCATCCACTAAGTGCACTCCCAACTCCTGCCATTCGGCCCAGAGTTTACCGATGCGGTCTTCCCGGCTCTTGCCGCGTAAGGTCCAGACATGGATGTTTTCCCTGCGCATACCGGGGTAGGTATGCTCGATGACTTCCAAGACGAGGCGGCGCGGGGTGTGGAAATGGATCAACTGCGACCGGTCGGCGGCCGTGTCTACCACTTCGCGGGGCAGGAACAGGCTGCCGATGTAACCTTCGTAGGGCCGGGTGATTTTTAAGGGCTGGTCGAAAAGGTGAAGCACGGTCATGGGCCCGGTGTCGCGCCCTTTGGCAAAGCGGGAGGTGTTTTCTAAAGTGTCGATAGCGGCTCCCCAGATAGTAATGCGGGACTCTTTGATTTCCCGGTAAAAGGGTTCCCAACCGTAACCGGGGTCATTTACCAGGCGCTGTATCATCCTGTCCAACTTTTGGGCTACGCAGGGCCGGGCATAGACGCGGCCGAACCCCAATAAGGGGTTGGATCCCATTTCCGGGGTCTCCCCGGCTTTGGGCATCAGGCCTTCGCCCAAACACACCATGATGGCATGGTTCTCAGGCAGTTGGCGGGAAAGATACCAGAGGCATTCGCTCATGGCATAGGCGGAGATAGCGTCGGCGTCTTTTTTGACCTGGTTAAGCCCTTTTTTGTCTAAGCCGGCGCCGGCACCGAAACGGCCGAACAATTGCGTTCCTAAAGCGGTTACCGCGCCTGTCACGGCAAACAAACGCTCCATGCCGCCTTCGAGAAAAGATATGTTGCCGGTAAGTTCATCCGATCCCGGTTCACCTTTGACCCATTCCACTTCTACATCTTCAAGCCATAGATGGAAACGGCCTAAAATCGAACGGGTATCGTATACCCATTGGGCGATACGGTCTTTTTTTTCCTGGTTTTTTCGACTCATATGCATTCCTTTGTCTACTTCATAATAGGGCGAGGGCCCCTCGCTCCTACCGGTTTTTTACCTTAATTTTAAATGATGAAGGCTTCTACTGCTTTCAAAACAGCCTGGGTCCGGGATTTGACGCCCATTTTCTTAAATACGTGATTGATGTGAGCTTTGACTGTCTTTTCGCTAATGAATAACTTTTCGCTGATTTCAAAGTTGGATAAACCGGAGGCCATAGCTTGCAGGATTTCAATTTCCCGCCTGGAGAGTTTATACCAGTTTTCCGGTTCTTTATACTGCCGTTCCGATGTTTTCTGGATCAACTTATTCAACAGGTTGTGGGTGAGTTTCCGGCTGGCCCATATTTCACCGTTTAGTATAGCTTCAAAAGCTTTTTTCATGTTCTCTTTAAATATGTTCTTGGGTAAAAAGCCCTTAACGCCCATCATCATCAATTCCATTTTTTCATCATCGGAAAATTGGCTGTTGATCAAGATCAGCCTGGAATTGGGAAAAAAGATATGCAGATCGGAAAACATCTTCTGGGACTGCTGCAGCCGCTTATGATTGCAGGTGGTGCAGAGCAGCACTAACGCAGCTTGACTGTTAAAATCGCTGTTTTTGATAAAGTCCACCGTGGCGTAAGTGTGCAGCAGCTTGTAACCGGTTTCTTCCCGGCAGAAATTCTCAAAACCTTCCTTGATCATCATATGCTGACAAACCAGGATGATGTTTTTCCGGTTGCCGGGCATGCCCGTCTTGGCAGCAATCTCATTCTGCCGGGCATCTACGGCATTTTCTATCTTCTCGAGTATCTCCGATTTTTCCTGTTCCTTGGACACATAATCGAAAATCCCCATTTTCATGGCATCGATAGCCGACTCATAAGACGGGTAACCGGTGAGAATAATTATTTTAAGGAGAGCGTCTGTTTTTTTCAGGTCCCGGCTTATGCGCAGGCCGTCCTCATCTTTCATCTTTAAATCGATAAGGCAGACGCCTATGGTAGATTCCTGCAATACTTCGAGGGCCCTGGCTTTCGATGTGGCCGTATGTACCTCATAGCCCTCATCTTCCAACCATAATTTAAGGGAATCCATTACATCCTGCTCATCATCTATTAGCAGCAGTGTCTGATTCTTAACCATTCTTCGGACCTCCTTGGTCGGCCTTTGGAATCTTTATTATAAAATGCGCGCCTTGTTTACTACTACCGTCCAGGGTGATGGTGCCGCCGTGATTGGTAATAATGTTAAAAGAGATGTATAATCCCACACCGACGATTTTTCCGCTTCCATGTTCCCAAACAGGTAGAAAAACCTGGGCTTTGATTGATCCCGGTATGCCGGGTCCATTGTCGATAACGTCGATCCTGTAATCTTGTTCTTCCTCTGCCGCTTCGATAACCACTTTACCTTTACTCTTGCCGGCCATGGCCGCTGCGGAGTTTTTCAGCAAGTTGATAAACACCTGCTGCAAAGATCCCGGGCGGCAGTAGAGGGGAAAAGACAATCCCCGGCCCTTAAAGTCGACTTCCGTTTTTCCTAAACTATTACTGCTGTCGAGAACTTCGACTGCGGCGCCGACCAGGGCGATCAAATCCGCTTGCGCCGGTTCCTCCACGGCATTTAGGGTAAAGGAAAACAGATTGCGGGTAAGGTTTCTAAAACGCTTAAGTTCCCTGTCTAACACCCCGGCTGCCTGGGTTACCCGTTCATTATCCGTGGGCAGATACTTCTTTATCAACTGGTAGGAATTGGAAATTGCAAAAAGGGGGTTGTTAATTTCGTGGGATATTTCAGATGATATATTTCTTAAAAAAACCAATTTTTCGTCCAGCGCCAACATAGGTTCAACCTCTTCGATTTTTACATTATCTTCTTCCATGAGTCGTATATTTCATGAACTGTATATATTAATACATTCCGGCGATAAATACAACTTTTTCCGGCAAAAAAAACCCCGTTTTTTTGCAAAAACCCGCTTTTAAGGGTAAGTTGGCCGAAAATGTGTTCCCCAGACCCCTCATAGGTTGGGGGCGCCCCCCTTTTTGCAAAAGACTGTGCGAGTACAACCCCACCATCAAAAATAAAACTTTAGTCCTATTTTTTTTTTTTGCCTATACAACCAAAAATAGAACTTTGGTCCAATTGAAATGGCAAAAAAGAGGTATATAATATATTCTAAAATTAAAGAAAAAGATTCTCTTTTAAGAAATTTTTCATCAACCGGTATTCGATTAACATAAACAAAGCCCGGGAGTCCTCCCCTCACTCCCGGGCATTTTTTTTTATATGCTTATTTTTAGCCTGTCGTATTGAAAATTCACCCGGAATACCATATAATAGTAAAATTATGGCAAGTTTTCCTTTCATTAAACAGATGGACGCTATGGACTGCGGCCCTACCTCGCTGGCAATAGTAGCTAAATACTACGGCAAATCTTACTCCATTCAAACCCTGCGAGAACGCAGCTTTATTACCCGCGAAGGGGTTTCCATGTTAGGCACCAGCGACGCGGCCGAGTCCATCGGGCTGCGCACCATCGGAGTGCGCTTGAACTTTGAAAAATTGGCCGAAGAGGCAGTTCTACCATGCATTGCCCACTGGAGGCAGAATCATTTTATCGTTATTTATAAAATAAAAAACGATAAGGTGTATGTTTCCGACCCGGCTCATGGGCTGATCAAATATACCAAAGAAGAATTCTTAAAAGGCTGGCTCAGCACCAAAAAAGATCATGAAGAGCAGGGTATATGCCTGCTTTTAGAACCTACTCCCGATTTTTATGCCGGCGCAGATGAGAGCCTGGACAAAAAGGGTTTTAAATTCCTTTTTTCCTACCTCAGACCCTATAAAAAATTCCTATCTCAACTGGTTTTAGGCATGTTTTTAGGCAGCCTGCTGCAAATGATCTTCCCCTTCCTGACCCAGGCCATTGTCGATTTCGGTATTAACAACCGGGATATAAATTTTATTACATTGGTGCTTGTTGCCCAGATGGTACTTTTTGTCTCCAGCTCGGCGGTGGAATTTATTCGCGGCTGGATACTGCTGCATATCAGCACCCGCATTAATATATCGCTCATATCGGATTTTTTGATTAAATTGATGAAACTGCCGGTAGGATTTTTCGACTCCAAAATGATCGGGGATATTATGCAGCGCATCGGGGACCACCGGCGTATAGAAGCCTTCTTAACTACCTCCACATTAGATATCCTTTTCTCTTTGTTTAACCTGGTGGTTTTCGGTGTGGTTTTATTGATTTACAATTTCCAGATATTTGCTGTTTTTATAGTGGGCAGCGTGTTGTATATCTTCTGGATCTACCTCTTTATGAAGAAACGGCGGGAACTCGATTATAAACGTTTTTCCCAACTGGCGGAGAACCAGAGCACCCTCATCCAGGTGATTACCGGTATGCAGGAGATCAAACTGAATAATTGCGAAAAACAAAAACGCTGGGCCTGGGAAAAAATCCAGGCCAAATTGTTCAGGATCAGCCTTAAAAGCCTGGGCTTAAGCCAGTACCAACAGGCCGGTTCGGTATTCATCAACCAGACTAAAAATATTTTTATCACTTTCATCGCCGCCAAAGCAGTGGTGGAAGGAGACATGACCCTGGGCATGATGTTGGCGGTGCAGTATATTATCGGCCAATTAAACGGCCCCTTAGACCAACTGATCAGGTTTCTCCACGCCACCCAGGATGCAAAAATCAGCCTGGAACGATTGGGCGAAATCCATACCAAAAAAGACGAAGAAAGCCCGGATGATGACAAAATTACCATCCTGCCGGAAAAAAGGAGCCTCAAGGTGGTTGATCTTTCTTTCCAATATGAGGGCCCCCATTCCGAGTTTGTATTAAAAGATTTAAATTTAGAAATACCCCAAAGTAAGATAACGGCTGTCGTTGGCGCCAGCGGCAGCGGCAAGACCACCCTGGTTAAACTGCTGCTCGGTTTTTACCCGCCCACCAAAGGGGAAATTAAAGTGGGCGATATCTACTTAAGCCATTTCAGCGGCCGCATGTGGCGGCAGTTAGCCGGTGTTGTGATGCAGGACGGTTTTATTTTTTCCGAATCCATAGCGAAAAATGTTGCCGTGCGGGACGAAACTATCGACAAAAGGAAGCTGCTGCAGGCTGTAAAGATCGCTAACATCCAGGAATATATCGAATCCCTGCCTTTGGGATACAACACCAAAATAGGCATGGAAGGCCACGGTTTAAGCCAGGGACAGAAGCAGCGTATACTGATTGCCAGGGCCGTCTATGCGGACCCGCAGTACATCTTTTTCGACGAAGCCACCAATGCCTTAGACGCCAATAATGAAAAGGTTATCATGGAGAACCTGGAAGATTTTTATAAAGGCAGGACAGTGGTGGTGGTTGCCCACCGGCTCAGCACCGTTAAAAACGCCGACCAGATCGTTGTCCTGGATAAAGGAAAAATCGTAGAAAAAGGCACCCACAAAGAACTGACCAAACTAAGAGGAGCCTACTACAACCTGGTGAAGAACCAATTGGAGTTGGGGAGCTAAGGAACCTGGAAGACCATGAGCGAAGACGCGGAAAAAACACAAGAACAAATCGACATCAGCAAAATCGAAATCCGCAGCGAAGAGGTGCAGGAGATCATGGGGTATATCCCCATCTGGATTATTCGTTGGGGCATTTCGCTTTTCTTCGGCATTATTTTTCTTTTTTTTGTGGGCAGTTGGTTTTTCAAATACCCGGACATTATCTCTTCCGCCATCTTAGTGACCACCACCAACCCGCCGGCAGTGATCGTCGCCAAAAGCAGCGGCAAAATCCAGCACCTATTCGTACAGAACAACCAGGAAGTGAAAAAAGAGGAATACATTGCCATTATCGAAAACAGCGTCAACCACCGCCACCTAACGGAACTCAAAAACCAATTAGAGTCCATTAAATCCTTTTTTATTCGTTTTGAAAGCGGCGGTTTTGTAAGTTTTAACACGGAATACGCCTTAGGAGAATTGCAGTCCCCCTATGCCCAGTTTTTAAACAGTTATGAAGATTACCGCAGGTTTATAGAACTCGATTACCATAATAAAAAAATAGCCTCTTTAAAAGAGCAGCTTGAAAAACAAAATACATTAGTCGAACGGGAAACCGAGAGCGTGAAAATCGCCGCGGAAGAACTTCAGTTGAGCAAACAGAGATACAAAAGATCGGAAGAGCTTTATAACGAAGGTATCATTTCACAGAACGATTTTGGAACCGCCAAAAGCGATCACCTGCGGACAGAGAAAGATTTTTCCAATGCCCGGTCGGAAATAACCCGCGCCAGGATAGAAATTTCCCAACTGCGTCAGCAAATTTTAGAACAGGAGTTGGAGCGGGAAAAACAGGCCGACCAACTGCAATTGGTTTTAAGTAAATACTATGAAGATCTAAGCGGCTATCTCGCCCTATGGGAGCAAAAATTTGTACTAAAGACGCCGGTAAAGGGGGTCGTCTCTTTTACGAAGTTCTGGAGCGCCACCCAAAATGTTAAAGTTGGGGACAATGTGTTCACCGTAGTGCCCTCTGAAGCCAGTGAAATAATAGGCAAGGTGGTCCTGCCGGTGCGGGGCTCGGCCAAGGTAAAAATCGGGCAAAAAGTCAATATAAAATTTGCCGATTATCCTTTCGTGGAATACGGCATGGTACGGGGCATTATAAAAGCGAAATCTTTAGTTTCCACGAACAACCACTATCACTTAGAAGTTGACCTGCCCTACGGTTTAAAAACCAATTATGGAAAAGAACTGGAATTCATCCAGGAGATGCAGGGCGCAGCGGAAATTATTACCGAAGATGTACGTTTGCTGGAAAGATTCTTCAAACCCATTAAAGCCCTCCTGAAAAAACATATAGACGAGTAGCCGCGCTGAATTATGAATGATGAATTATGAATGATGAGGGAACCGCCGAAGGCCGGGTGCTGATGGCCCAATGCTGAAAGCCGACAGCCGAAGGCTGCTCCCGCCGCAGGCAAGGAACTAAAATGAAAGAATTATTAGAAAAAGCGACACACTTCAGGAAAGAGTTCGGTGATTTGTATGGAGTCATCGACCTGAATTCCCTGCTCGACAAGATTGCCGATAAGATGAGGCAGTACGTGAACTGCCGGGAATCCGCTATTTTTTTATACAACGCAAAAAGAGAGGAGTTGTATTTTGAAACCGCCACCGGGAACAGGCAGGACGAATTAAAGAAGATCGTATTAAAGAAACGAGAAGGGGTAGTAGGCTGGGTAGCTGAAGAAGAGAAACGGTTGATTATTAACGACTGCGCTAAAGACCCGCGTTTCACTTCCCGCATCGACCGGGAAACGGATTTTAAAACCACCTCCATCCTGGCTGTCCCGGTTTTGATGAACAAGAAGCTCCTCGGCGTACTGGAAGCCATCAATAAAATAGACGGCAAATTTAGCGAAGAAGACGCGGAACTATTGGAATACATCGCCAGTGTGGTTGCCATCCCCTTACAAAACGCCATGTTGTTTAAAAAAGCAACCGAAGAGACTAAAGAAAAAGACCTGTTTATCGAGTTAGCCAAAACCATCTCCCAGGCGTTCAGCCTCCAGGAGGTATTCGACTACCTGAAGAAGATCATCTGCGACCTGCTGGATGCCACGGAAATAAATGTGTTGGTGGAATCCCAGGGCAAAGTGCACCACCTGATCACCTCGGAAACCGCCTCTTCCCACCAGCCCGGCCCCGAAGAAACCGTTATCAACCGGCAGCAGGTGGTTTTTCCCTTAAAGACCCCCAGGAAGCGCTTAGGTTTATTGGAGATAAAGGTAGGTGAAAGCATTCCTGACGGTATGATATCTATGATAAGAGGGCTGTCTGTGTTTGCCGCCATTTCGATAGAGAAGTTCGAAATGTACACGCAGATGATCGAAAAAGAGAAAATCGAAAAGGAACTGCAAATTGCCAGGGGCATACAGCAGTCTTTCCTGCTGCATGAGAAAGTCGAAATAAAAGGACTGGATGTGGCATATATTAACATTCCATCTTCCGAGGTAGGCGGCGATTATTACGACATCGTCAAACTGGACGAAAACGACACGATTTTCACACTCAACGACATTTCCGGGCATGGTATCCCGGCCTCGCTTTTGATGTCGATTTTCAGGACGAATTTCATCTATCGCATCAAAAAGGAGCGCAGCATATTAAATACCCTGGCCCACCTGAATAATTTGATTGCCGAAACCACCGAAGTCAATCTTTATGTCACTTCCTTTACCTGCCGTTACGACAGCAGGAAACGGCTGCTGAGATACATCAATGCCGGTCATAATTTCCCATTTTTGTTTCGCGGCGGCAAGGCGATTGAATTGAAAGAGAGTTCGCTTACTGTGGGCATGTTTCCCGGCGTCACTTACCTTACCGCCCAGTTGGAATTGAAAAAAAAGGACGTGCTTATTCTTTACACCGACGGTTTAGTTGAAGCGGAGAATGCCGAAGGGGAACAATTTTCTTATGACAGGTTAAAGGAATTTTTTAAAGCCAACAAGCATTTAGGAGCAGATGAAATAAAGGAGAGGTTGATCGAAGAGTTGAAATGTTTCGTAGGCAGGAAAGTATTTGAAGACGACGTTACTTTTATTATCATCAAAATCCTAAAATAAACCCGGCAGGAGCAGCGTGTGAGCGTTTTTGACTCTAATTATCAAAAGTTTTGATTAAACTTTTTCAAAAGTTTAGCCCCCGGCAGGGCCGCCGGAGGCCGGTTTTTTGCAACCCAATTTCTCGAATTTGCGTAAATTTTTAAACTAAACCTTCAAAATTTAGCTGAATTTTAGAACTTTCCTTGTCTGCGGCGAAGTGGCTTATCCCCTCCCCACGTGGTGGGGCTTTTTGTCCAGGAAGAATTTTGGAATATAGAGACAATCCGCCCTCGACGTCTCGCCGCTGTAAAACAAAACCGAAAGATCGATACCCGGATGAGAATTTTTAAAACTTTGCAACTGCTGCATTTTGAGTGACCCCAGGGAATATTTAACCTCATATGCTTTCTCATTAATGACAAAATCGATCTCCGCCCCGGTCTTCTTCCTCCAGAACTTTATATCTTCAAGGCTTTGAGTCCCTGTAAAGTATTTAAATACCGCGTTTTCCAACAAACTTCCCTTATCGATTCTTAAGTCCAGGTTTAAAAAGTTCGACAGCAGCACATTACGAATACCGGTATCGAAAAAAAATATCTTCGGCATCCTGCTGATTTCTTTGGACATCTTAGTAAAAAACGGCGGCGCCAGTGAAATGTAAAAAGTCTTTTTTAAGATCCCCAGGTAACTTTCAACAGCGGTTTGTGACAGGCTCACGATTTGACACAGTTCGTTTTTATTGAGTAGATTGCTTGTCTGAGCGGCAAGTAATTTCAGCAAATTATAAAACTTGTCCTCATGCTTTATCCCCGCCTCTTTGATATCTTTTTTCAGGTAAGAATAGAGAATATCTTTTAATATCTCTTTTTTGAAGCTATTGTCATCACAGGTAATTACTTCCGGGTAACCCCCATAAAGAATATACTCCTCGAAGAGTCTTTCGATTTCTCTTCGAATAGCAGGTTGTAATATATCCATCCCATGGCTGATGCACTGCTCGAATAGAGCATCATCTCTAAAAAAAAGAAATTCCTCGAATCCCATGGGATAAAGGACATAAAGCCATTTCCTGCCGCTGAGAGAATCATCGAATTTCGTGTCCATATAAAAAGCGGAAGACCCGGAAACGATCAATTTTATATTCTCTCTATGTTCATCATAGATATATTTCAAGAAATTGGAAGGGTCTTTAAGGTATTGGATTTCATCGACGAAAACAACAACTTTTTTGTCCCGGGGAATTAATCCCAGGAGGTTCTTAGGACTCTGATTAAATGCTGAAAGGTAATCTATAGCGCTCAGATAAAGTAA
>JAGLSW010000366.1 GCA_023135565.1 Candidatus Aminicenantota bacterium
AAAAGTTTGATCAAAACTTCTTATAATTGAGAAACAAAACGCTCACCCGCTGTCTCTACCGCGAAGCGGCTTATGAACAAAAAAATGGGACAGGCCAATTTTTTAGCCGTCCCCCGCGGACTTGACAAAAGCTTTTTTTTAAATATAATGTAACCTTGAGGCTTAGTTCAGGGGAAGAGGGTAAGCTTGTTCGCAGGCGAAAACCCCACAGTCCCGCTGCCGTGGCCGGGTTTCGGTTAATACGGAAAAAAGTCCTTGAAAATTACAGCCACTGTCCCGTCCCGGGATGGGAAGGCTTTCAAGGATCCCGGGAGTCGGAAGACCTACTATAGTCTCGTAACCGCATACTGCCCGCGGAGGATGGGCAATATGACGTAAGACTATAACCCTCCAAAATTTTATACAAGGAGGCTTTTATGCCAAAAAAAGATTCAATCGATTCCAGTGCATTCGCGCACAATCAATTTCCATCAATTTTTTCCACCATGGGCTTACATTCCCCCCCCAGCAGCACAACAAGAAAAATAGCGGTTCTTTTTATCGCTATCCTGCTTGTTTTCACTCTCCCACTGCTTGCTGAAGAAAAGGAACAGGAAGAAATCAGGACCGTCGAAAAAGTCGAAGTGACAGGCCAAACAGACCTGAACCAAACAATCCAGAGCGTGTCGCTCTTTTCCCGGGACGAACTGCAAAAATACCATCCCGAAGGAATAAAAACCATACTCAACCATTCCGCCGGGTATCTTACCCTCAGCGGCGGCCACTATGGGCAAATGGCTTATTCTTTTGCCCGGGGCGCAGGCACTAACCAGACTCTTTTCCTGGTGGACGGCTTTAAGGTAGCCGATCCTTCGAATTCCTTAGGATTAAACCTTACATTTCTCTCCCCGGGGCTAATCGAGAAAGCGGAAATCGTGCGCGGGCCGTTGAGCAATATGTACGGTTCCAATGCCATGGGCGGGGTAGTTAATTTGATTACCAGGGAAGAGGAAGGAGCGGAAGCAGCCGTTTTCTTCGGCAGCGGCGGCTCTTATGACGTCAATGCCTACCTGTCCAAAAAAATAGGCCGGGGTTTAAATTTTTCTGTAAACGGAAATATTACAAAATACAGCGATGGCCTCGATAATGACGAGTTTAAGAATAAAGGGATTACCATAAAAACAAATTATCGCGGCGAAAACTTAAAAGCAGGATTCATGTTTTTAGGGAATTTCGCGGCAGCCGGCGTACCCATTAATTTGGGGTTACCCACCCCCAACCGGAGTTACAAACAGGATAACTTTATCGCAGCCGTACCCTTGAGTTACCGTTTCGCCGAAAACACGAAGTTGAACTTGAAATTGTCCCACAACTCCAACAAATATGAATTCCGTGACAGCGATGATCCGTGGATGCCTTATTTTATGAACAAATCCATCGTTAACCAGGCCCAGGTTATTTTCGACACAAAAATTGCCGGCCTGATCAAACTTAATACCGGGGTCGATTATTCAGACCAAAGAATAGTTAATGAAGAAAACGACACCACTGTCATCGACAAAGAGAAAACTCATTACCTTTCGGCTTTTATCAATACCGGTTTCGACCTAAAGTCGTTCCTGGTCTCCGCTTCCCTGCGTTATGATAAATACCGGGACATCGCCGCGGTTTTTTCGCCCCAGGTAGGTTTTTCTTACCTGCTGGCCGGGAAATTAAAAATCAGGGGGTCTTATTCACAGGGGTTCCGTGCGCCCACGCTGCCGGAAATGCTCAATCCCCTATGGGGCAACCCGCAATTAGAAGTAGAGAAAAGCAAATCTTTTGAAGTGGGCACTGATTTTTATGCCCGGTCTATTATACTGAGTATAGTTTATTTTAACTCTAAATATGAAAACCTGATCGGTTTCAGCCCGCTCACTTATAAATTCGCCAATCTCAGCCGGGCCGACATTTCCGGCATCGAGTTTAGTACCCGGTTTACTCTATTTAAGAGGCTGAGGGTTGTCACTGCTTATACTTACTTAGACACCAACGACCTGCAGTACGAAAGAGAGTTGCTGAGAAGACCGAAACATGTGGTTTCGGCGGTGCTCTCTTATGACCACCGCTATTTTAATATCGCCGCTGAGATGACCTATGTAGGCAAAAGGCTGGATTACAATGAACTCACCTGGTCCGTGGGTCACAGCCCGGCGTTTAATGCTTTTAACGTGAACCTGTTGGTGCCCCTGAACCGGGACTTTTCGTTGATAAGCAAAGTCACCAATGCTTTTGACAAAGAGTACCAGGAGGTAATGGGTTATCCTGCCCCGGGGCGCCGGTTTCTCATGGGCATCAGGTACAGGATAAAAAACCGGGATTAACAAAAGTTTCGCCTCCGGCGGCCAAAAGGGTGGGTGCGCCGCACCCCTGCCGGAGACAAGGATTTAGCTAATGAAAAAAAAATTACTATTACATGTGTGCTGCGCTCCCTGCGCCGTTTATGTGATCGAAAAGTGGAGAGAAACCTACGACGTCACCCTTTTTTTCTATAATCCCAACATCCACCCTGAACCGGAATACCTCTTCAGAAAAAAAGAACTGGAAAAGATCTCCTTAAAAAAAGGTTGGCAGACCGTCTATCCCGGGCATGAAATGGAAGAATGGTTTAACCGGGTAAAAAAGCACAAAGGGTATGAAAAAGAACCCGAACGAGGGAAAAGATGTTCCCTTTGTTTTAACATAAGGCTTAGAAAAACCTTTGTTTATGCCCGGGACCAGGGCTGTGAAGTGGTGGCGTCTACCCTGTCTATTAGCCCTTACAAGGTTACCCGGCAGATAAACGAAGAGGGCGTCGAGTTGGCTGAAGAATTCGACATAGAATTTTTAGCGGAAAATTTCAAAAAGCAGGATGGCTATAATATCGGGAGAAAAATGGCCCTGAGCCTGGGAATTAAGCACCAGGACTACTGCGGCTGCGTGTATTCCCGGGAAGAAAGAAACAAGAAAACCCGTCTAAAAGAAAAATTTTAACCCCCTTTTGCCCCGGGATTCGGGAAGGTTTAAAAAAAAAGTGGTTTAAAAGGCTTTACATTTACCTCATATTTTGATAAAAAGTATACATGGATTGTCGTATATTTTTTTTTAGTGATGTTTTCCCGGCAGCGAGGGAGGGCTGCGGGGAATTTTTCCGGACATAATGACGATGAAAAAGCCGGCTGCAATTTTATTCCTTATTATATTAGGCAGTTCTCTTTTTGCCGCAAGAATCCAATTCAGCCATATTTCCGTTGAAGAGGGGCTGTCGCAAAGCAATATTGCCTGTATTTTCCAGGACAGCACCGGTTTTATGTGGTTCGGCACCACTGATGGTTTAAACAGGTATGATGGGAAAAAATTCAAAGTTTTCCAACACCATCCCCATGATCCTCGCAGTTTGACTTCGGATAATATTTCCGCAATTTGTGAAGACAAAGCAGGCAAGTTATGGTTCGGAACAGGGAACGGTTTGAATGAATACGATCCCCGGACTGAACAATTCACTAATTATAAACACAACTCCGATGACCTCCAAAGCCTGGGTGGAAATATAGTGAAAACGCTGTATGCGGATGAATCCGGTATAGTATGGATAGGCACTTACAGCGGAGGGCTTGACAAATATGATCCCCGGACAAGGGAATTTACAAGATATAAGTTCGATAAGAAACTTTCAGCCAACAGGGTTTATAAAATTTGCGGCGGTCAACCCGGTACGATATGGTTAGGCACCGGGGGATATGGCGTTTCTAAATTCGATATAGAAAAAGAAAAATTTACCATTTACAAGCACATACCCGGTAATCCTAACAGTGTGGCCGATGATTATATCAATGCGATTTTTTTTGATCGTGAAACGGATACACTGTGGGTCGGTTCGGGCAAGGGGCTCGATAAATTTGACATAGAAACAGAGGAATTTACCCATTTCAAACACGACCCTAAACGTCCCGATGGCCTGGCTGATGGCTATGTGAAATCCCTGCTGATAGACAGTCACGATGTGTTATGGATAGGAACCCCGAATGGCCTCAATAAATATAATCTAAGAACTGAAGAGTTTGCCTTTTTCCGGCATGAGCCCAATGATCCGAGCAGTTTGAGCCATAACCGGGTTTTTTCAATTTATGAAGACCGGTCGGGCGCTCTCTGGTTCGGCACCGGTGGGGAGGGGCTCAATGTATACGACAGGAAACTGCATAAATTTTTATATTACCAGCATAATCCGAACGACTCCAATAGCTTGAGTCAAAACAAAGTATATGCAATATTCGAAGACCGGTCAGGCCATATATGGTTGGGAACAACAAGGGGGCTTAACAGGTTTGATCCCAAAACGGAAGGATTCACTCATTATTTGGCTGATCCCCGTGACCCCCACAGCCTGACCCACAATACTATTTTTTCTATTTGCGGCAGCAGGAGCGGGAAGTTGTGGGTGGGAACCGCCTACGGTTTGAATGAATTCGATCCCCAAACCGGGAAAGCTCTCCAGTATAGATGGGATAGGCAAACAAACTTTAGTCCCCATTCTATCGGTCACGTAGTTGTCCTCGATCTCCATGAGGACCGGTCAGGCATGCTCTGGATTGGAACACGCCGCAGTCTCGATAAATTTGACCCGGAAAAAAAGGTGTTCACTCACTATCAATACAGTCTCAGCTCGGAATTTTTGATTAACCCATCCAACGAAGTTAACGTAATTTATGGAGATAGTTCCGGCATACTTTGGCTCGGCACTTCGGGCGGTCTCTTTAAATTTAACCCGGAAAAGGAAGAATTCATCGCTTTTACTAACAATCCGGATAACCCCGAGACCCTGGGTTATAATGTTGTCAATACAATCCTTGAGGATCGCTGGGGCACACTCTGGATCGGCACCGAGGGCGGCGGGCTTGACAACTTTAATCCCGGCACAGGAACGTTCTCTCATTATACCGATAAAAATGGGCTGCCCAATAATAATATTAAAGGAATCCTGGAAGATAACAAGGGTAACTTATGGATCAGTACCGCAAAAGGTTTATCGCGATTTAACCATGAAACCGGCACCTTTAGAAACTATAGCCAGAAAGCCGGACTGCAGGGATACGAGTTTAATGAGGGATCTTGTTTTTTCAGTAAAACCGGTGAGATGTATTTCGGTGGCATGAAAGGTTTCAACCGTTTTTATCCTGGTGGGATCGAGGATAATTTACATCTCCCCCCGATTGTTATCACCCGTTTCATAATCCCCGATATCGGGGGGGGAGCCAACGGCGATTTACCGTTGCAAAAAGAAGTTTCCCTGTCGGAAGAAATTGTTCTTTCGCATACCGATAACATTTTTTCTATCGAATTTGCGGCGTTGGATTATACGGACCCGGGTAAGAATCAATATAAGTGTATGCTGGAAGGCTTTAGTAATGATTGGATTAACCTGGGTTACAAAAATGACATTACTTTCACCAACTTAGACTCCGGGAACTATACTTTCCGGGTCAAAGGTTCCAATAACGACGGCATATGGAACAGGGATGGAGCTTCGCTTAAAATAGTCATTTTACCGCCATTCTGGCATACCTGGTGGTTCCGGTTCTTTTTAGCAGCGTTTGTTTCCGGTTTTTTGTTTTTTCTGCATAAGCTCAGGACTACCCGCATAAAACAGGACCTGGAAAAAAAGCGTCTCGAGAAAGAATTGAGATTAAAAGCAGATTTCACAGCTATGTTGGTTCACGACCTGCGTTCGCCGCTAACTGCCATAATCGGGTATTCCGATATGTTGAATGAAATGCCTGAACAAATGGATGTGAAGAAAACAGGCCAGGTGATCCACCGCTCGTCGGAAAAGATGTTGAGCCTGATCAACGACATGCTGGAGCTCTCGAAGTTTGAAGCCGGTAAAATGGCTTTAGAGATTAAAGAAGTAGATATCTCCGCTACCGTAATAGAAATTGTTGAGATTATGACTCCTTTGTTTAAGAAGAAGGAGATAAACCTGGTTTGTGATTTTGATCCGGCCACCGGGAAAAGCAAATTGGCGATCGACTTAGAAAAGATCGGCCAGGTAATCACGAACTTTTTAAGTAATGCGGCGAAGTTTACTCCGCAGCAGGGAACGGTTTTTATTAAAATCTTAAAAATGACCGGCGGCCGGATCGAGGTTTCGGTTAGCGATAACGGGCCCGGTATACCCCAGGATAAACAAGAATTTCTTTTCGATAAATATGTTCAATTCAACAAAGGGCTGAAAACCAAGGGGACAGGTTTGGGGCTTGCCGTATCGAAATTGATTGTCGATTCCCATGGCGGAGCAATCGGTTATAGGCATGGAGACTTAGGAGTGGGCAGTACATTTTATTTCAGGCTGCCCATAAAAGCCTGATCCCCTCACTGCCGGTGAACTCTTCCCCAGATAGAATTGATCTTCTTGGCAAGGCTCATGGGCTCAAAAGGCTTCTCGATCACATCAAAGGCCCCTGCTTCTTTATATTGTGCTATTCCTCCGGGCTGCACCCAGGCAGTCATAAAAACAACCGGCACATTTTCCAGTGTTGGGATTTCTTTTAATTCTTTTAGGGTCTGCTTTCCATCCATACCGGGCATCAGGACATCGAGAATGATAAGATCGGGCTGAAAAGAAGGCGCTTTTTCCAGCGCCTCTTCGCCGGAACCGCAGGTTTCTACAGAGAAAGCGCCTAAGGATTCCAGCGCCAATTTGGCAACGGCGCGGAGATCTTTTTCATCTTCAACGTACAATATTCGTTTTAATGGGGGTATTGTCATCAGGTGTCTCTTCTCTTTACTTGCCTACCTGCTGTGCCGGGCTGTGCAAATTTTTCAGTAGTTCGATAATCTTATCTTGTTCCATGACCAGTACCTCTTCACCTATGTCCATAGCTTTGAGCAGTATTTCTTCTATTTTCTTCGCATAGTCGGTGACATTTTTAAAACCGAAAGTGGTTCCTGAACCATGCAATTTGTGCGCCAACATCCGAAACCTGGATAATGAAGTTTGGTCTTTAAAGTTTTGCTGTAGAAACCGCCATGCGGATATCAATTCACTTATTTTTTCCGGCAGTTCCTCTATATATTGGCTTCGTAATCGCTGCAGTTGATCTTTTACGGATCGATCTTCTTCCCCCGGCTCATCCTGGAGTGGAAAAAATCTTTCGATTTTATCCCGCAGTGCCGGTAGATGCAGCGGTTTTTCTATGAATGCATCAACGCCGGCATCTTTAAGCTCCGGGCCGGCAAAGGCCGGTTTATATACGGCGGACATAGCGATTACCGGTATATTTTTAGTTTGTTCGTCGTTTTTTAGCATTTTGCATAGTTCGAAACCGTGGACGCCGGGCACCAATAAATCCAGCAGGATCAGATCCGGTTTTTCGTTTTGTGCCGTTTCTAAACCTAATTTCCCGTCCGTTACATGGGTAACCCGGCAGTTGTGTTTTTCCAATACGGTTTTAATCATTACGCCCAGTTTCTTATCGTCCTCGATGACCCAATATGCACCTCCGGGAAAATTATCCGTGCCATATTCTACAGGAAAGGAAAAAGGTTGTCAATCTCTTTTTTATCATGGTCTCCCCGCGCCGCGCCCCGGGGCCCGGGAATGACCGGCTGTAATAGCTGTATAGGTGATAGAGGAAACTACCCGGCTTATCCTGTCTCGATAGGCAGCCCCTAATCGGCTCCCCGTGCCGGGGGGAAAAAGGTGATCTTGAAGGCTGCGCCGGTGGAGGCGCTGTCTACCAGGGCGATATCACCATCTAAGGAATTGATGATCTTCTTGATAATCGCCAGCCCCATGCCGGTGCCCTTCTTTTTTGTGGTGAAAAAAGGATACCAGATCTTGGTTTTTATTTTCTCATCGATTCCGCTGCCGTTATCTTTTAATAAAATTTCTAAGCGCCGGCCTTTATATTTCTTCTTGACTTCTATTTTTACGGTGTCTGCTCCCGCTTCTTTAGAATTTAACATTAAATTGGAAAAAACAGATTTTATGAGGGTTCTATCGTTGTCGATAAATATGCCGGCGGCTGCAATTTCTATTGTTATCCCTGCTTCCGCGGCGATTTTTTTCAGCAGGATGTTAAGGTCGATTTTTTCAGCTTTATCCACCTTAATCGGTTTAGAAAAACTTAAAAAACTCTCCATCATAGCAGATAAAAAATTGATCTCTTTATTTACTTTGTCTACTTTTTGACTGAGTTTGTCGTCTTTTTTTTCCCCTTTGCCGGGGGTGATTGTCCTGGTATAACCATAAATAACACCCAGGGAATTCCTTATCTCGTGAGCCAGGAAGGCAGCCATTTCGCCGAGCATGATAAAGTTTTTGTTGCTGCTCTCTCTTTTCTCCTGCTGTTTCTCTTCACTGATATCTTTTATGATAATCAATTTGCCCGCATTTTCCACGGGGATCAGGTCGATCAGGTATACCCTGTCCTGCCCTTCGCTTTCTATTTCGGCGGAGACGTTTATGGTTTTTTCGGCATTATCTTCAATGAACCGGGTAATTTCGGGGAATCCTACCAATATTTTTCTTACCTCATTGTTTTTGGCATGGGCGTAACCCTGGGAGAAGAGTTCTTCAGCCACCTTATTAAAAATATCGGTCCTCCCCGCGGGGTTCAAAAAAATGATGGCTGCATTAATGTTATTGATGATACTTTTGTTTAATTCATCCTGCCGGGTCACACTCTCCTGCTGCTGCTGCACTAAATTTTTCAACTGCAGTTCGCTGCCTTTTAACTTCACCAAATAATCCTGCAGCGGCGGCAGGCCTTTCATGTCGATGCCCCCCCTGTCCTTCCTGGAAAGGAAAATCAAATAAAGCCCGGTGAATATTAAAAAGATTCCCAGGGTGATGGACAGGGTGGAAAAGGTTTTCTTAAGTTTTTTCAGCAGCGTGAGGGGCAGGGAGTCTATTTCTTTCCTGAATACCAAAGTCCTATTGCCGGCCTGGGGTAATTTTACCACGTAGAGCCGTTTTTTTTCCGACTCCAGGGTATATTTTGCCCTTTTTGCGCCCACTTCCCGGTCGATGCGATCGAAGAAACCTGCCTCTTCCATACGCTGCAGGTCGGTTTTATATTTTAATAGATATAGTTCCGCTGTCAGGTCCACACTCTCTTTAAACGCTTCGATCTCTTTAATTTCTAAGGGTTTGAAAAGGGTGTAGATGTTGGAGAAGATAAAAAGCGAGGCGATCTGGATGACTAACAATAAAAAAATATTACTTTTTTTCATTTTTTTTGTCCTTCGAGCGAACGGTGTCCGGGGGTCGGCGACCCCAGCCTATAAGGGGCCCGGGTATTGCATATCCGCTAAATAAACAAAGAGCGAACCAACCTGTAAATTGCCATGCCGTAGAAGACAGAGACGTAACTTCCTAAAGCCAGGAAAGTACCGAAAGGCAGTTTCAATTGCAGGTTTTTGCCTTTGAAGATAATAAAGAAGAGTCCTACCAGCAGCCCCGAAAAAGAGGCGAGAAGGATTGCCACCAGCAAGTTGTGCAGCCCTAAGAAGGCCCCTAAAAAAAGCATCATCTTCACGTCTCCAAACCCTAATCCTTCTATTTTCCTGACTTTTAAATAAAAAAAGTAGAGACCGGCAAAAATCAGGGCTGAACCGAAACCGGCAATAAACGCATTGGCCACCGTGATATGCGGGTGAAAAAAGGAGTACCCTAAGAAGATAACCGCACCTCCTAAGGTTAATTCATCGGGCAGGATCATGTGAGTCAGGTCGATGATGGCCAGGGGGATGAGCAGGAAGACGAACAGGATGGTAAACGCTGTATAAAGCGGGTCATGGCCAAAATAAAAATAGGCCAGCCAGAAGCTGAAAGCTGTAAACGCTTCGATCAGGGGATAACGCAGGGGAATCTCCGCTTTGCAGTGCCGGCACTTCCCGCCCAGCAAAAAGTAGCTGACAACCGGGATATTGTCGTAAAATTTAATAAGTTTGTTACATGAGGGACAAAAGGAGCGCGGTTTTATAACACTTTTGCCCTGGGGCAGCCGGTAGATAACCACGTTTAGAAAACTACCGAAAATCAGGCCCAGGAGTATCAGGATGATTTCTTCCATCTATATGCCTTCCTTGCTTTTATTTTCCCCGCTGCCGGGTTGTATGTATAGTCGATACCGGTGAAGTCTTTGGGAATTGCTTTT
The DNA here is from genome assembly GCA_023135565.1 of Candidatus Aminicenantota bacterium. Lineage (GTDB taxonomy): Bacteria > Acidobacteriota > Aminicenantia > UBA2199 > UBA2199 > JAGLQA01. Next base: position 10,158 of record JAGLSW010000366.1, read on the forward strand.
ATTAAACCCACGCGCAGCAGCGCTTCCAGGTTAGAGGGATACATACCGTATTTTTTTTTATATCGGGCTGCTTTTTCTTCTAAATTTTTTTTATCCATTTCGTACTTGATCTGGTAGAGGTGGTTAAAAGAGGAATCCTTCTCCGTAATGGTCCTGGCGTTTTTGTATATATCCATCCACAACTGCCAGGCAAACTGTAAGTTGTCGCGCATATAGACTAAGTGGGCCCAACTGCGTTTTATTAAGGCCGGGGCATTGGGTCTTTTCGAAGCCCGCTTAAACAGTTTCTCGGCCAGGGCGTAATCTTCCAGTTCCTGGAAAGCATAGAAAGCGGCCTCATAATCGAAAAGGTATTCATCTCGAATGGCGTCCGATCCTTTTTGCAGCAGGCGGATGGCCATTTTATAGTCGTTAGCTTCTAAGGCCATGATCCAGGCGCCCACGATATAAGGCGCCCGGTAGAGGGGAGTTAAATCGGTAATAGTGTTAAAGACGTGTTCGAGATAGTCGTAGCGGTTGGAAAAGTAGTAGGAAGAGTAGAATTGGATCGACCAGATAAAAATCATATCCGCCACTAAGTTTCGGTAACCGAAAGAGAGGATTCTCAGGCTTTTGGCCGGGGGTAGTATAACAAAGGTATTTTGTTCGGAGAAATAGTTAACTTTGTCGTCGTATTTGGATTGGAAAGTGGACGCCAACACCATTAGCAGCAGGAAAGCGATAAACAGACGGGTGCGCACTTTTATTTCTTTGTCCCGCACAGGCAGCAGCGGGAAGAACAATATTTTTCTCATTGGAATTCTTTTTTGTTGAAAATTAAAATTGCCAGGATCAACACCGCCGAAATATAACAAACCGCATAAAGCAGCGACGCCGTTATCACATCGCTCTTTATGGGCACATCTAAGACTATGATGTTTTTTATGTTCAGCTTCTCTAAGTTGGGCATGATATAGTAAAATAAATAGGCGGCTGCCTTTTCTAAGGGTTTGATCAGGTTGTGCTTAAACTCGTTAAAGGTCCAGGACACATGGCCGATCAGGTACAGGGAGATAGTAAATATAGAAGACAGGATGGGGGTGGAGAAGGAGGAAAACAATATCGAAATCGCACTTATGATTAAAAGTTCGAAATAGAGCAAGGCAAAATAAAGCAGGATACGGGAATCGAATTCCCCGGTGGAGATCAGGAGAAAAAGGAAAAAAATAACCGCCATGGAGAGCAGGGCCACCAGCAGGGTCAGACCGAGCCCGAAAAATTTCCCCAGGATGAAGTTACTTCTCGATATCGGCTTGCTGATGATATTGTAGATGGTTCTTTTGTCGATCTCTTTAAAAACCAGGTTGATGCCGGTAAAAATGGCGATTAACACACAGAAAAAATTAATCGAAGCCAGACCCACGTCTTTCAATACTTTTATTTTATCGCCTAAGGTCAGCATGCTGATGATGTGGGAACTCAGCGCAAACAGGATGCCCACCACGATGAGCAGGTAGAATACTTTATTTCTCACCGCTTCTTTAAAGGTATTAAGGGCGATTGCTTTTATCTTCATTCTTTTATTTCCTTTAAGAAAATGTCTTCCAGGGTCATTTTTACCGGGGTCACCGACAAAATCGTCCCCTTATGGGACGTCACGAAGCGGATAATTTTGTTGGCATCTTCCCCGGATATCGATTTGATAATAAAATTCTTGTCCTGCTGCATATATTCCAGGTTGTTTTCTTCTAAAGCCGCGGTTTCCACGCCGCTAAAAACCGTCTCATAATAGCGCACACTGTGGGAAACTAATTGGGAGAGTTTGCCCTCTTTCACCATTTTGCCATTTAGGATAATGCCCACTTTATCGACGATCAACTCCATGTCCTGCAGGATATGGGAGGAGAAAAAAATGGTTCTGCCGTCAGCTTTTAATGATAAAATGATGTCTCTTAATTCCTTCCTGCCGATAGGGTCCAGGCCGGAGAAGGGTTCGTCCAGGATAATCAGGTCCGGGTCGTTGATCAGGGATTGGGCCAGGCCGACGCGTTGTATCATTCCTTTAGAGAATTTTTTCAGTTTCAGGTCTTCTTTTCCCTGCAGCCCCACTAATTTGATTAGTGCCGCTGTTTTTTTTGCTATTTTTTTGGCGGGGATAGAGAACAGCCGGCCGGTAAAAGAGAGCAATTCTCCTGCCGTCAGGTAGTCATAGAAGTAGGGATGTTCCGGCAGGAAGCCTACTTTTTCCCGGGCTGCGACACTTTGGTAGGGTTTATCGAAAATATTTATCTCCCCGGAATTGGGAAAAATGATACGCAGGACACATTTTATGGTAGTGGTTTTACCGGCGCCGTTGGGGCCTAAGAAGCCGTATATTTCACCTTTTTCGACGTTCAGGTTAATATCTTTGAGGACGTGGTATTCTTTTATCAAGAAATTCGACTTAAACGATTTTTTTAAATTTTTTATCTCTAAAGCCTTCATCGTAACTCTTTGAATGTTGGATTAAAAGTTCAAGCTTTAATGATAATCGTTTTTAAAAAAAAAATCAATATCCCTGTGAAAAAAAAATACTGTTTACTGTGAATTATTTTGCCGCGGTTTATTTCACCAGTCCGTGAGGAATATTCGGGCTTTGTGGATTTACCGTCAAAGTGCGGGTAGCCGGGTTCACTACCAGGGCCATGTCCTCCATGGGCACAACCCCCACATCCCCATGGTTCGAAACAGAAAGAAAAAAATATTTATGCTACCTTAATACATTTATGATGTAGAAGCAGTAACCGGGTATCTTTCAGAGCTTTCTGCGCATAAGTTTGCCCGTTATCGTCAATGAATTCTACTTCATATACATCCGAAGCTAATACCTCGACAACTGTTCCTACCTGCCCGCGATATAAATTCTCCTGGGGTATATCTTCGGTAAGAGCGACTATGTCTAATAATTTTATGGATTCATTCATTTCTTAGTCCTCCTTTTTAGGAATAAAACAACTTGTCAGTTTAGGAAAATGTTCGTGTTTAAGAACAATCCATGTGCTTCTAATTTTCGCTTGCCCCTTTGTTGTTGTCATCAGAAAATCAATTATATATCTTTTTCCATATTGATCTTCCACTCCGGGGACTGCATCGCAGCTATTTGCTGCTTCCAGCAGCGCTTTTCTTAACTTTTCCGCATCCTTTGAGGTTAATCCTAAAACCGAAGAAAATATGCGAGCTTTATGTTTTCCTCTTATGTGGAATGGGTTCAGGCAGTAACCGCGTAACTTTTCGATGTCAACAAAGGCTTTTTTAGCGTGAGGTAACTTCATTAGTCTTATTGATATTTAACTCCAAAATAAATTTTACCTCTCGTGGGAAAAGATGTCAAGGGGGAAGAAAAAAAAGTGCTGTTTTGTTTACTGTGAATTATTGGGGACGCAGCAAAAAATATTAATAAAAAATTAATAAAATCACAAAAAAAAACTGGATAGCACCATCAGTAAAAGAACCTGGAGGAACCGGGAGATCGATTTTTATTAATAAAATGGACAATTATTTGAGACTAAACTCAAATAACGAACCCAACGGAAGAAATCAATCGTCTATCTGCAGGTTGGTGAACTCCTCGGTCACTTCGTAATCATACTGCGGATACTTGTAGATGGGCATGCGCTCCTCGGTCACGCACATGGAATAACCGTAAAGATTCCTGTACTCGGTAATGTCTTCTCCCATGTCCTCCAACTGCTGCAAATATTCTCCTACCGATTTGGATTCGATAACCACTACCTTGCCCATCTTATTCGTAATCGGGCTGAGGGCGCGCCTGTGATCATGATCGAACTCAAGTATCCGCCGCCCATCATGGGTGATCCCGATCACCCGGAAAGTGAGACTCTTGCCTACGCCGGGGATGTTTACCACCGTGCGGTCAGTGGCAAGAAAAGGAAGACCGGCGGCTTCCCGTAACCCGGCAATATTCTCAACCGATTTCTCAGGTTCCCGGGGAAACGCCTTGAGTGTGTCGTAATGCTCTTCCGGGACAGTACCGAAAAACTTCTCCTCCTTCATCTCTTGTGCGGTGCGGGCATAAGGAGTGAAAAGATGCTTGTTCTCCCTGTATCCTTTGACCGAAAAAGTATAATAAGGCAGTACACCGATTTCGTTGAGCACCTGCCGCAGCCTGGCTGTGTGCCCGCGGCGCGAGGCGGCGGCGGTAAAAACCAATTGGTTGGAAACTATCCAACCGGCAGAAAGCACTTTCTTGACGGCTTCCCGGGCTTCCGGGGTCACTTCCATGGGAGATTCGAAATGGGTCTGGATAACAAATTGTTTGATGCCGATTTTAGCAGCTTTCTTTTTAAATGCGGCCAGGACTTTTACCAGGTCGGAGGTGAAACGCTGGGGCAAATAAGCGAGCAGCCGGGTGCCTAACCTGACCCTTAATATCTCCGCGTATTTTTCTCCATCCGGCCTGTCACGGTTGGCTTTTTTCTTGGCTTTGGCCATGTCGTAGACCGCGTCCAGAATCTTCTTAAGCGTATTGTCGGAACTCATCAACGAATCCCCGCCGGTAATAAGAATGTCGCGCAATTGCGCGTCTTCTTCAAAATATTTCATCAGGTTGTTTAATTTTTGCTTCCAGGTTTCTTTGGGTTTTAACTTGTCTAAGTCAAAATTAAGGTAGCCGCTCTGGAACACATACATACGCTGACAGGACGCACAAAGCCCGCCGCAGGCCCGGCCTACGGTATCGGGAATCAAAATGGCCACGTGAGGATAGCGGCGGTGTATATTATGACGGGTGGGCAGCAGCCAGCCGGCGGCATTGGGTTTGCCCGGTTCGACTTTATCTTCTTTTTCCCAGGCCACGATGCTGCCGAACGCCTTGACCAAATCTTTACTGTAAATCACATAATCCCTGATGGCCAGGTCCGCACCGATAGCAAATTTCGGGGTGTGCACCTGCAAAAGTGAGATGTAATAAGGGTTTACGAAAAAGGGTATGCCCGCTTTCTGGGCGTCATTCAGGGTGTCCATGGTATCCGGGTCGAGAGAGTATCCCAACATGCGGTTCAAAAGATCGGGAGAACGAACGGCAAAGCGGTAATGGAACTTTTTGTTTTTCCACCATTTAAGGGCCAGGAGAAATTTTTGTTTCTGGGACATGCCGGGTTCGAAAAAAAACCGCTGGCTTTTAATTTCTCCTTTGTCTATCGCTTCTATAATAATACTCAGGATACGGTTGCGGTTTTCGACCCGCAGTTTGATGACGCGGGGTTCGAGACCGGAAGGATATCTCTCCATCCAGGTTTCCACTTCTTCCCGTTTGTGCATTCTCCTTATTCTTTTGCCTGTAAACTGGCGAAAAAGAAAGATCATGTCTTCGAAAAAATACGGGCGAGCCCTGCCGATTCCCTTATTAACCGCCAGCCAGAGTAGTTTTATAGGATTGTTTTTTATGACTTCCCCGCCGATGTTGAGGTCCTCGAACTCCCTACCGGCATTGTCTATATAATCCAGCAGCCTGATGGATGCATAATCGTGCCACTTCAGGGTTTTGAAAAGCTTGCCGCCTTTTTTTTCTTCTTTGTAGTATTTAAACACATTGGGGCGTGTTTTCATCTCGTTCAGGACGCACTTCCTGATTTCTTCGCGAGCATCGTCCGCGTTTTTGGCTTCGTGCAGAATTTTCGACAGGCGAGGATTCTCATTTAAGAGTCTATCTAAAAGTTTTTGCGATTTAACATCGATCGCAATTGTATAGTCATCTTTTGCCTTGTACATAAGCGGCCTCCTTTTAATTAATAAAGCTTAAACGGTTATACTATATATGCGGCGGTAATGAGCAGTAAATTTGCCTGAGCGGGTTTGCGCCGCCGGGAGGTTTTTTCAAGATTAGTCTTGAAAAACCAACAGTTTGATTTCCTATTTATGCTCTTATCCAACGGCAGCGTTTCATAGGTTTCTCAATATCCAAATTGCAGCCGTCAGGTGGTTCTTGTTCCAAATCCAGTTTTGAAATAACCTTACGTGTTTCGGCTCTCTATCATAACCGAAAATATTATAACATAATTCTCCTACCATTTACAAGTCTTTTTTTTGTAAGTGTTCAGCTTTGGACGCCAAACAGCAGGGGTGATGATAGCGCTTCTCGCTTTTTTTAAACAAA
>JAGLSW010000367.1 GCA_023135565.1 Candidatus Aminicenantota bacterium
AAACTTTTTCAAAAGTTTGGCCCCCGGCAGGGCTGCCGGAGGCAATTCGACAGGAAACCCAAATACTTTGACGGGCTTGTCAAAAAGTGAATAAAAAGGTAAAATAATACCCCTGAACACAACTTCTTTAGAACGAAATCCAATAGATCGAGGTAATATAATGAGTAAGATAAAACTTTTTTGTTTCCCTTTTGCCGGCGGTTCAGCCGCTGCGTTTAACACCTGGAGAACCCTACTGGCTAAAAATATCGAACTTTGCAACATAGAACTGGCAGGCAGGGGACGAAGGATGCGAGAACCACTGTACAAAGATATCCCCGACGCTGTGGCCGACGTGTTCGATAAAATAAAAGAAGACTTAGATAAAGGCCCATACGCACTTTTAGGACACAGTATGGGCAGTGTGATCGCTTTTGAATTAAACTACAAAATAAAAGAAAATAATCTTCCCGGCCCTGTTCATATTTTTTTCTCCGGCCGCGGCGCTCCCCACATGCCCACTGACAACAAAAAAAAATACCACCTGATGCCTGACGACCAGTTCAAAGAAGAGATGATCGCCTTAGGTGGAACTGCAAAGGAATTTTTCCGGATTCCCGAACTGATGGAAGTTTTTTTACCCGTACTGAAAGGCGATTTAAAAGTGAATGAGAGTTATGCTTATCGAGAAAAACCGGCCAGGTTAGAGTGTGACATAACGGTGCTAAATGGTGTAAAAGACCAGGAAGTCACACCCCAAGAAATAGATGAATGGAAAATTCACAGCAGCGGTAGGTGTACCATCCACAACTTCCCCGGCGATCATTTTTTTATTAACGACGAAGCCGCAAAAATAACGGGAATCATAAATAATACCCTAACGCCGCTGTTTTAATGCTTTTTTAATCTTAGCGGATGCGGACGCCGTCGGTTAAAAAAAATCGTTAAATTGAAAACTTTTTTACAGTAATTAAAGTATTAATAGTGAGCGGGCGGTGTCCCCGTTCGATGAGAGCAGCCCAAAGGGTTGGAAAAGAAAATAGTAAGGTAATTACATGTATGAACAGTTTTTAGAAATTCCGACAGATAAACTCCCGGGTTTCGTTAAACCAACGGTACGCTGAGGTAAAACAAAATGACCCAAAACGACGAATTCAAAATCCCGGTAAAACCCATTTTTCTTTTTGCCGACAGTCAGACACTTTTCCGGGATGACGGTGAAGGGCTCGTGATGGAACGTATTACAGGTCTCATCAATGAAGTTAAGCCCAAAAAAAATAAGGTAAAAGCCGCTTATATCGGCGCATCCAACGGTGATAAAAAAGAATATTACGACATCTTCCTGGCTGCTGTTTCCCAGGTAAACATCGACCCTAAAGATTGCCTGAAAATAAAATCGAAACCGTCGAAAAAGGAAAAAGATTTCCTGGGCAAAGCCGAACTGATTTTACTGGCCGGCGGCGACACGAAAAAAGGCTGGGATATTATGAACGGGAACGGCATTCGTGAAATAATAGTAGACCGCTATCATAATGGAGCGGTATTGGTGGGCATCTCCGCCGGAGCTGTCCAATTGGGGACAAAGGGCTGGACAGGACCGGGAAATGACCCAGATGAAGTGTTTACCACTTTTCAATTGGTGCCTTTCGTAATCGACGTCCATGATGAAAACGAAGGGCAGTGGGAACGGCTGCATAATACTGTGCGGGATGGTGAAGAACACTGCCGCGGGTTCGGGATTCCCATGGGAGGCGGCGCCATATTTTATCCCGACTGGTCTATGGAAGCCATCCGCCATCCCTTAGTGGAGTACTCCCTTTTCCCCGGAGGCATCAAAAATTCCTTAGTATTTTCCCCGGGCGCTGAATCCGGGGAAAATAAAGAAGAGTAAAAGTATCTTGAAATTATACGCCATAAGTGATTTACATCTAGCCAATAAGGTGAACCGCCTGGCCTTAGAAACGCTCCCCACCCACCCTGATGATTGGCTCATCCTGGGAGGAGATGTTGGAGAGAGCGAAATACACTTGCACTTTGCCCTGACGGTTTTAACCCGGCGTTTTAAGCGTTTGTTGTGGGTGCCGGGAAACCATGATCTCTGGACTATCCCCATAAAACGCAATGACCTGCGGGGAGAAGCCAAATATAACAAGATGGTATCTATCTGCCGCCATTATGGGGTGCTGACCCCGGAAGACCCTTATGTACTGTGGCCCGGTGAAGAAAAAAATTATCTCCTGGCTCCACTTTTTGCGCTTTACGATTACAGTTTTTGCCCCGAAAACATTAAAAGTGAAAACGCCGTGCAGTGGGCTGTAGAGTCCGGGGTGATATGCACTGACGAGGAATTGCTTTTACCGGAGCCGTATCATTCGATCCCGGCCTGGTGTAAGGAGCGCTGCCGTTATACGGAGAAACGCCTAAAAAATGTATCCCCGGATGTATCGTTGGTATTGATTAATCATTATCCTTTAGTGCAGGATTTGATTCGTTTCCATATGTTCCCTCGTTTTTCTATCTGGTGCGGTACGCGGCGCACTGCTGATTGGCATACTCGTTTTAATGTTTCCACGGTAGTTTACGGTCACCTGCACCAGCGGGCTTCGAACGTTCGTGACGGTGTGCGTTTCGAGGAGGTTTCGTTAGGTTATCCCCGGGACTGGAACCACGACCTGGGTATCGGTTATTATTTGCGTCAGATTCTTCCCGTCCCGCCGGATAAAAAAAACGAGTAGTACCGGCCAATTGGAATTTTGAAGTTAAGCGCCCGGTATGTGAGAGCCTGTTAATGCTAAAAAAAAAGACCTGCCGTTCCGCATTTACATTTTATATGAAACAAAAAAAATGTCCTTTACCTATTGAAATAGGAATAGATTTCAGATACAATTTGTTTATGTGCGTAATCGAATTAGAAGAAAGCTTGAACGATGAAGAAAACAGGACTATTTGAGATAATTGCCAATGGCGAAAATTCCGGTGTGGAATTTAAGCGTGATAGCGCTACACCCGAAAAAATTGCCAGGGAATGTGTGGCCTTTGCCAATTTGAAAGGCGGTATGGTTTTGCTGGGTGTGGAGGATGATGGAACCATAACCGGGATTAAGCGGCCAAATTGCGAAGAATGGGTCATGGATACCGTTTTTGGAAACTATATTCACCCACGGATTATCCCTTATTATGAAGAAGTACTTATCGAAAAGAATTGCCGCGTAGGGATTATCCGCATATCCACCGGCACAGCCAAGCCATATGTATTAAGACACAAGCAGAGGGAAGATATTTATATAAGGGCCGGCAGTACCAGCCAATTGGCATCACGGGAGCAGCAGCTTCGTTTGCTTCAAAGCGGTGGTCTACTACATATAGAAATGCTCCCGGTTTCCGGTTCCTCGATCGAAGATATCGATTTGAGAAGATTTAAAGATTATTTAGCACGAATTATCGCGGATAATGTGATTCCCGACTCCTCCGCTGGCTGGTTGGAGCGTTTAAAAAGCCTGGATTTGATTGTTGACACCGAATTTGCCAAAAACGTCGGTTCGATAGCGGGTATCCTTTTATTTTCAAAAAAGCCCGGACGTTTTTTACCCAATTCGGGACTCAGGATTACCGTTTACCAGGGTCGGGATAAGGATTATGACGCCACTACCGATGAGTTAATCGACAGTTCTTTAGTAGAACTGAAAATACCCGTACAGGAAATAGGCCGCAATTACGAAACCCTGGATCCCAATTTTTTCAGCAAAACTTTAACTTTTCTTCAAGCTTTTATCTCTCATGAGAAGATTTCAGAAGACGGCATTAGCCGTAAGCGTTACTGGGATTACCCCCAGGAAGTCATCCGGGAACTGCTTGTGAATGCAACTGTTCATAGGGACTGGACCAATGCCAACATAAATAGAATCGAAATATATTCGGACAGGATGGAGGTAACGAGTTTTGGTGGGCTGCCCAACACCCTTACATTAGATAAGATCAAAGCAGGACAGCAGTATCCGAGGAATCCTATATTAATAAGGTTCTCCAGGGACTATGGTTACATGGATGACAGGGGGATGGGAATAAGGAGAAAAGTTATTCCATTAATGCTCGAGCATAACAAGCATGAACCGGTTTTCGATATAACCGCGGATTATTTCAAAGTCATTTTGAAGAAACTAAGTTAATAAGTCATAAGAGGTCAGGTCTCTTCATTTGACAGATCGCAGCCCCAATACTGGAAAACCAAACCTTCGAGGAACAAAAGAGAGTACCTCCGGGGTGGTCCGAGGTAGTCGGAATATGTCACTTTCTATCATTAAATAATTTTGGTATAATTGTTTTCCAGGAAATAAAAACATGGAAAAATTCGGTAAAATTTTAGTAGTAGACGACGACGAAGACGTGCTGCAAGCAGCTCGCCTCTTCATTAAACAACACGTGGAATTCGTGCAAATCGAAAAAGATCCACAAAAAATCCCCTCCTTAATCAAAAATACTACCTACGACGTTATCCTCTTAGATATGAATTTTACCCGCGACGTCACCAGCGGACGGGAGGGCTTCTTATGGCTGGATAAAATATTCGCCATCGACCCGGCAGCAGTGGTTATACTCATCACCGCTTTCGGCGACGTAGACCTGGCTGTCAGAGCTATTAAAGAAGGCGCCGCGGACTTTATCCTTAAACCCTGGCAAAACGAAAAACTCCTGGCAACCCTCTCTTCCGCCCTGAAACTGCGCCACTCCCGCTTAGAAGTCGCCAACCTGAAATCCAAACAAAAACAATTGATCGCCCACTTAGAACAACCTTTCCGCGATATTATCGGCGCTTCTCCCGCCATGCAGCAGGTTTTCGAGACCATCCGAAAAGTAGCCCAAACCGACGCCAATATACTCATCCTGGGCGAAAACGGCACCGGCAAGGAAGTAGCGGCCAGGGCGCTGCACCGCGGCTCCCTGCGGGCCGGCGAAGTCTTTATCGGCGTCGATATAGGCGCTATCAGCGAAACCTTGTTCGAGAGCGAACTCTTCGGCCACAAGAAAGGCGCTTTTACAGACGCCCAAAACGACCGCATGGGCCGTTTCGAGATCGCTTCCGGCGGCACCCTTTTTCTCGATGAGATCGGCAATCTCCCCCTGTCCCTGCAAGCCAAAATACTGCGAGTACTGGAAACCCGCCAGGTGATCCGCCTGGGTGAGAACAAACCGCGGTCTATAGACATTCGTCTCATCTGCGCCACCAATATGCCTATCAACCGCATGGTGGAAGACAAAGAATTCCGCCGGGATTTGCTCTACCGGGTGAACACGGTTGAAATCCACCTGCCTCCGTTAAGGGAAAGGGAGGGCGACGTCCCCCTGTTGACCGAATATTTCCTGCAAATCTACTGTAATAAATACAAGAAACCCGGCAAAAAAGTAAGTCCGGCTGCTTTAGAAAAACTGGATGTCTACCGGTGGCCCGGTAATGTGCGGGAATTGCAGCATGCCATCGAACGGGCGGTTATTTTGAGCGAATCGCGGGAATTGCAGCCCAAGGATTTCTTTTTCCCTACTAGCGGCAAAGAAGGCAAAGAGCTTGCTTTTGACAGTTTCAACCTGGAAGAGGTAGAAAAAGTAGTGGTTCGCCAGGCTGTAGAAAAGTACAAAGGGAATATTTCCCAGGCAGCTAAGGAGTTGGGTCTGACTCGCGCCTCTCTTTACCGCCGCATGGAAAAGTATGGCATATAGAGATAAAAAAACTGCCGCAAAGTTGGGACTTCGCGTACCCAGCCAATAAACAAAAGTTTTTTGGGGGTCCAGGGGGCGATTTTTCAAAAAAGCCCCCTGGTCGCCGAAGGCAAGTATCAGGACGTTCATGTTTTTTAAAAGTTTTCGAATCCAGGTTATTTTGCGAATTGTGCTCATCGCCCTGTCCATCTACGCACTCCTCTATCTAGCGCTGCAAACCCAACTTTACGCCACCATCCTGGTTGCTTTGCTCTTTATCGTATTCCAGGTCTTTGCCCTGATCCGCTATGTAGAAAAAACCAACCGGGACCTGAACCGTTTTTTCCTGGCTATCGAGCATGAAGATTTTTCCCGTACTTTTTCCGGCCGGGAATTAGGCGCCTCTTTTGCCGAATTGATAACTGCTTTTAACGAAGTGCAAAAAAAATTCCAGCAGACCCGCGCCGAAAAAGAAGAACATTACCGCTACCTGCAAACTATTGTGCATCACGTGGGCATCGGCCTGATAACTTTCAAAACAGACGGCAAAGTAGACATGATTAATACTGCCGCCAGGAAGTTGTTGAAAGTGGCCCATTTAAATAATATCAAAGCTCTGGAGAGTTTCAGCAAACCTTTAGTGGAACAACTTTTTTCTTTAAGACCGGGAGAAAAAGCCCTGGTGAAGATCGAAACCCAGGAAATGGAATTAGTTATCCGGGCCGCAGAATTCCGCATGCACGAACAGAAATTCACCCTAATTTCTTTACAGAATATACAGAGCGAATTGCAGGAGAAAGAGCTGGAAGCCTGGCAGAAGCTCATCCGGGTGCTCACCCATGAGATCATGAATTCCATGACCCCGATCACCTCCATGTCTTCCACTGTGATCGACTTGCTGCAAACCCTGCTCCCTGGAAACGAAAACGGGCATACCCTGGTCCCGCAAAATCCGGTTAGCTCCGTAAAAGGAACCCCTGCGCCACAGGCGGATATCCAGCCCGGCTGCGCGGAAGAAACCTTAGCCGACATCGCAGCCGCTCTAAAAACAATCCATAAGAGGAGCCGGGGATTAAGTCAGTTTGTCGGTGCCTACCGTAATTTAACTTTGATTCCCAGGCCTGTATTTAAGATATTTTCTATAGAAGAGCTTTTCATCAGGGTGGAGCAGTTGATGGAGAGTAAGCTCAAGGAGAGGGGTATCGCGCTGCGTTGGCAGGTGGACCCTCAATCCCTGGAACTCACCGCGGACCCCGGTTTAATCGAGCAAGTGATGATCAACCTGTTTTTAAACGCCACAGCAGCCTCGAAGGGAAAAAAAGAACCGCAAATCGAATTAAGTGCGGGATTAAACGAATCGGGCCGTGTTGTGATCGACATAAAAGACAACGGTTCCGGGATTGTAAAAGAGGCGTTAAACAAGATTTTTATTCCTTTTTTTACTACCCGGAAAAAGGGTTCGGGCATCGGTCTCAGTTTATCCCGGCAGATCATGAAATTGCACCGCGGTTCTATCAGTGTGAATTCTATCCCCGACAAAGAGACAGTGTTTACTCTTAAGTTCTGATTTGACATTTTTAAAAAATTATATTACATTTATGTTTAAATAGTGCCCCTGGTTATTAGTATCTCGCAAAATCCAGAGATACTGATCCCAGGGGCTTTTTGGTTGTGTCAAGAATCTTTCCCCCAAGTAGTGAGTGATAATTCAGTCGGTCGACTTGACCAGAATTCTGTTGATTTAAGAAAATATCCGCTGATAGTGACCTCCAATCGGTCGATAGCGAGCAACAATCGGTCGCCATTGCTCTAGGTCATGTTACTACAACCGCTCCTATTACAGATAGAGGCCGAAATCCATCCCCCCTGCCGCGAAGTTGCTTAATGCCTCCCCGTGCGTACAGGGCTATGGCCCACAGAGCATTTTCCTGTTTTTGCCTTTGTATATACTTTGTTATCGGGGTTTTAGGGTCTAATTATAAGGGCTGCGCCGCAAGGATTCGCCCGGTCAAAGGGACACCGTTAGCGTCCCCGGCAGCGTTTAACCTCGTGCTAAAATTCCCACAAACCCACGCACCGTCCCCAGGGGCCACCAGGGGCCAATTTTCCAGCCTACCATGAAATGGGTGCGCTTTTGATTTTAAACCCCGTGCGCACGGGGAGGCGATAAGCGGCTTCGCCGCAAGAGACAGCGTGTGAGCGCTTTTGATTTTAAATCCGTTTACATGAGAAGTTAGTTTTTTTTTAAGAAGCGCATCAAACCAGTATAGTAAGTTATAGTGTGTTGTTTCGCCGAATTTGGCGGTATCGGATTATTCCAATTATTTGGATTAAATTTATCCAAATGCACCATCAGGTAGCACACTTACTCACACAGTCAATTATAAAATCCCGTTTACGGAAGTCATCCGGGAGACATCCAGACGTGTATTTTTAACTTCCAGAAACGGTTTTTATGTGAACGTTAGGGATGGTATATTCTGTTTTACATTTTTGGCAAACAGCAATTAGTTCTTTGATTTGATTTTCTTGTCCATTTATTTTCTTGTTATTTCTTTTTTTGTCTTTTCCCCTCTCCTTTTCTCTATCAAAAGGAAAAGTAAAAGGTTCACTATATGTTTCTGGTTTAGAACTTTTAGGATTTTCTTTGTATTCAATATTCAAAATAGCATTCTTTGTTCCCTCTTCGATTAAGCCAAGTTTGACCTTTTCGGCACCATCTTGAATAAATCCGATATCTTCAGAAAATGTTGCTCTTCCAGACAATAAAAATGAATTCCAATTTTTGTACCTTTTGAGTTTTCCATCTTCAAGTTTTAGGAAGCAAAATGCTTTCATTTTTATATAGCCGTCCTGGTTTTCAATCATGACAGATATTTCTTCGATTAATCCCACTTTTGCTCCTAAATTACTCAAATTGATTGCCAAATCAAACCAAAAAAAATCGTTATCAGCCCATGGATTTTTTCTTCCTACATTAACCAAAAGAGCAAAAGGCTTAAAATCATTTTTGTATAAAATATAGGTTGCGACTCCGGCCGCAAAAGCTGAGAATAGAGCCGCAACAGTTGAAAATATTTGAAATATAATGACTTCCATTTAAAACCTCCTTTGTTAAGGGTGTTCAGCAGTTGCACCCAAAAGTTTATTATAGGCAATTTATAAAAATTATTCAAGCGTTTGTTTTCTAAAAAAATCTGCATAATACTGTGGTTGATTTTAGCAATTTTTCGGGAGGGGAAAGAAAATTAATCGAAAAGTGTTTACGCTAGGATAAGTTGGGTTAGGTGGGTTAGGTAAACCAAAGCAAATTTTACGGTTACCTCTGGAAGCTTAAATTTAGCTGTAGATAATGGTCTTGCTTGTCAAGACCACTTTACGCCGCGCTCTTAAGTGCATCCCCTGTCTCCTCTACCCCAACTCCCCGGTAGACCTCACAAGGAGTCAGGTAATTCAATGATTGGTGAAGCCGTCTTTGGTTGTAGAAATTCATATATTCATGCAAACCCTTTCTACATTCCCATACGCTTTCATACGATTTAATATACACATCCTCATATTTTAGTGACCTCCAAAACCGTTCGATGAATATATTGTCCAGCATTCTTCCCCGGCCATCCATGCTGATCTTTATCTCCCTGAAAAAAGGGGGACGGTGCTTTGAAATTTGGATTTATTCATTTTTTCCACATTCTTTTTTTTGTATGCTTATAAAGACTTCCGAGAGAATTATATTGGATGTCACTAAAAAGTGAAAACTCGGCTATTTCACGATATCTTAACCCGGATAAATCCTTCAAAAGCACCAATAGATCACCTCTCAACCTTTTCCCAGCATGAGTTTCCGTCCGTATCTCTTCTATCTTAATGCCATGATTTCTTTCAAATTCGAAAATCACTTTTTCTACCGGTTCTAAATATCTATCTTCTTTCCTTTTCCTTTTGACTGCGTCAGGTTTTCCCCTGCGATTATATCTTTTCTTGGCTTCCCGGATAAACTCCTTGCTGCCCATTATCGGGCCTAATTTTGTTTCATGTTTGTCAATGTCTCTATTTAAACTCATTGCAACCTGACGTTCCAGTTCCTTTTTACTACAAAAAATTTCGTTTACAAAATCCACATCGAGCCAACTCGAATTCTTAGGTTGGAAATACTCTTTTGCACTTGACCAGCGATAATCACAATATTCGTCCACAATTCCCGCCTTTACAGGATTTGTCAGGACATAAACAATCGAACGCATTAAATAAGAATCGTTTTCGATCAAAGTAGATTGAAAACGACCTTGAAAAACATAACCGCTGTTCCCTTCGCATTTTCGATAGTAGATTCCATATCTCCCGTTTAAAATTTTTTGGAAGTCAGACATTCGCCCCGTCGTATTTTCAAGGACAAGGTGGAAATGATTATCCATAATGCAGTAGGCGAATATTTTCATCTTGAACTTATCCGATTCTTCTTTCAACATATCCAGATAAGTTGTTTTCAGTGATGGGTTTTTAAATATTTGCTCCCCCTTTAGCCCCCGGTTCATTACATGATGAAAAGCTCCCGGCCATGATAATCTTGCTCGTCTCATAGATTTATTATACCACAAAAAATCCAAATTTCAAAGCACCGTCCCCCTTTTGTCCCTTTTGTAAGAATCATTGAGGAACATTCATCCAGGGAAAATGATTAAATTTGAAAACTCTGGGAAAAGTTTAATTATGACGATTTTTTGGTTTTTGGCAATTGAGACTCATCAATATATTGTGGCAGCAACTTTCTATAGTCCTCGACGCTCTCAGCAAAAGGAAGCTTCTCAAATAAATAACGCATATATTGGTACCGCTCAAATCCATTCGCCGTCTCGATCAAACTGTAATAAAAAGCACTGGCCTCCGCCCCTTCCGCATGATACGAAAATGACCGATTCTTGCGCTCCACTGCAAAAGGACGTATCGCATTCTCAATCCGTTTACAAGAGAAGTTAGATTTTTTTTAAGAAGCGCATCAAGCCAGTAAATTAAGTTCTAGTGTGCTGTTTCGCCGAATTTGGCGGTATTGGATTATTCCAATTATCTGGATTAAATTTATTGAAATGCACCATTAGGTGACACACTCACTCGCACAGTTATTTACTTGATAATGTTATATTATCCTGTTTTGGGAGTCATCCGGGAAACTTCCAGAAAGTTAATTTTTAACTTCCAACAGCATGTAAAACATTTTGCCGGTCCAGATCGGACCCCTCCGGCACCCTGGCGGCTGATCGAGAGAGTCGGTAGGGTATGCCGAATTTTTGTCAGGCGCGTAAAAACCCTTTCAAATCTGAGGTTGATTTTGCCAATAAATTGGTCGCCCAGGGAATGTGGAAAGAAGCATACTTTTGCTGGCAAAAAGCCCTGTCCCGGGGCGAAGAAAGAGGGTGCGCTTATTGAAAAAAATTCAAAATGAATTACCTCCACTGTTAAAAAAAATGAAGCCCTCTGAAGAGTGGCTTCCAGACTGGATGTTGGAGACAGCATGAAAAAATGGGTGATGCCAGTCAACGGGGGTTTGACTTCTGTTTCAAAGTGTGGTAAAAAGGAACTTCCGGGAAAAATTTTTAAATTCGGAAATTTTGATATATTCATTTTAATCGTTAATAAAAAACAAATAGGTTATGCTGCATGCAGTATAACGAGGAGAACACATGAGTTACAAATCAAGTCTTTTAATTTTACTGCTGGTGTTATCACTGCTCTTTGTCTCCTGCGGGAAAAAAGGACAGGAGACCAAAACGCAGGAGGACACAATGGTTCTTTCAACGGATCAAGATCAAGGAGAAGGGAACAGTGTTCAAACCGACAAGTTTATCCTCTACGCACCGGGCGCGTTCAAGACCACCTACCTGGTTGACGCCTCCAACCAGCCCGTGTATCAGTGGACGAGCACTTACGAAGCGGGACAGTCGGCATTTCTGCTCGACGACGGCAGCCTCCTTCGGCCCGGATCGATCAATAACGTGACACCTGACAATCGGTTTGTCGCCGCCTATCGGGATGCCGAAATCGATGTCTTCAATATCGGCGGGATCTTCGAACGAATCACGAAAGACAACAAGGTTGCCTGGTCGTTCAAGTATTACAGCGACGACTATGCCCCCCACCATTTAGTCACAGTAATACCGAATGGCAATCTCCTCTTTCCCGTATGGAGGTACCATACCGAAGAGGAGTCCATCGAACTTGGACGTGACCCCAAGCACGTATCTTCTGGCGGCCTATGGATGGAGTCCCTGATTGAGATGCGTCCGACGGATAACGGTGCCGAGATCGTTTGGGAGTGGAACATCAAGGACCATCTCATCCAGGACTTCGACGAAACCAAGGCGAACTACGGTCAACTCAAAGACCATCCGAACCGCATCGACATCAACTGGGGCAGAGGATACAACCTCTCCGAAGACTTCATCCACGTGAACTCGGCATTTTACATCAAGGAGTACGACCAGATCGTCATGACGTCGTATCACTATAGCGAGCTCTGGGTGATCGACCACTCCACCACCACCAAGGAAGCCGCCGGCAAAACCGGCGGTCGTTACGGTCGTGGCGGCGAACTCCTCTACCGCTGGGGCAACCCCTGGGTATACGGCAATGAGGACTCAGGTCAATTCCTCCTCTCCGCCGTTCACGACCCCAAATGGGTTGCGGAGAAGCGCCACTTCATCATGTACGACAACAACGTCGCCGACCCCAGCAGAAAGCTGAAAGGCGGAAACAGCATGGTCGTGGAGATCGCGCCTCCCATTCAGCCCGATGGCAGCTACGTGATGGAAGGGGGCATCTATGGGCCGCTGCAACCGGTCATGACAGGCGACCTCGGCGTTCAGGCGACCTCGGTGGGAACGGCCCAGCGCATGGCCGACGGCACTATCCTATCGTGCGACTGCACCGCCAGCAAGACGATCTGGATCGATGAGGCCGGAAAGATCATCTCGACCTCTCAAATCTGGGAGAATACTACGAAAGACGCCGACTCTATTCAGGTCTACCGGCTCGTGGGTTACGCGAAGGACGATCCAGGTGTGCTGGCCTTAGGGCTGGGTGTCCCGAAGAAGTAGGCCGAACTCCCATTCTCGACCGAACGAAGACCGAGAGCCCGCATAACTCACTGCCTTTGTTCTCGAAGTACTCGTCGTCTGGCAAGCGGGCGAGCTAGAGGGGGCCGACGCCGTGCTTGCAGCGCATGGGGGGGCTTCCCCCCCATGCGCTGCCGCATATAGATAGATGCGTCGTCACCTCTAGCAGGATGCGTTATCGCATCCACTAAAAACGGGATCGGTGCGTTCAAACGTTCAAACAAATTGGAATAATATCAAATTTTTTTTAGATCGGTCTAAAATGCAACCCGCCGCCGCCCTGATCTGTTCCAACAGCCGAGTATACCTGCTGCCCATCCATTTACGCGCCCGGTGCATCATGGCTACCAAACTCCCTTTACTCACCCGCAAACCATACCAATTGTCCAGGTTAAATACTATCGTCTCCCACGGCTCACGGCATATATATTTGTGAATCAATACGTACAACAGTACATTTACTCCCAAACGACTGCGCGGGATTACACCCAACGCCCTACCTTTCTACTTTTTTACACTTCGGGCACCACTGCACCTCGGTGTGGTATCTCACAGCTTTTACCGTACTTTCCTCTATACCCGGTATATTTTCTACCGTATGCGATTTTGTTGTATTGCTCCTATTCAACCTACAATCACAATCCGGACATTTCTCCAGGTATATCCGCTTCTCCTCATCTACCCGTACAGGACGTTTTCGACCATAACCCTTATGACCTTTCTGACCACCCCGCTTCCTCTTAATCCCACTTGATCTCATGCCCTTTGACTCCTCACACTCCTCTACCTCTTCCTCTTTTTTTCGTTCGGCTTGAATATCATATCACGATATCTATCTCTTTGACGCTCTAATTCTCTAACCCTTTTCTCCAATTCCTCCCTCTTTTTCAGCTCTTCTTCATACTTTTTTTTCCAAAACTTAATTGATTCTTATTTTCCGCTTGATTTTTTCAGGTGTCTGTAATATAATAAAAAACTAAAAAAATTGATACTTAAAATAGGAGGATGTATTATGAAAAAACAAAAAATTTTGGTAATTTTAATCTCGTTGATTTTTATATTGGCAATCCCTGGCTTTTTTCTATCAGCCGACTGCCCTGGTCCTACTCAGACTGAGATATATGGACATGTAACTGATGCTGAGGAAGATGATTCTCTGGGAGGAGTTACGGTTAAAGCCATAATAGGAGACACTGTCATAGAAACAACAGAGACAAATAGTGTTGGTTGTTACAAACTAGAAACACTTGAAAACAACACAACATACACGCTGTATTTTTCTAAAAGTGGGTATATTAAAAAAACTGTGTCAGTTATGGTTTCCAGTCCCCCTCAACTGCAAGATGTCCAGATGAATCCTGAGTAAACTATCCATTCAAAGAATCCAAAGAATCCAAAGAATCCGGGGGTCAGGTCTTGCATGTTAACATTTTTGGGCAAACCCGTCCGCGGGAATCAGGTCTTGTGATTCGTCTCGCCCCTTGCGCACGGGGTTAAACGCGGCAGGGGGCGTTACCGGTATCCCTTTGACCGGGCGAAACCTTGCGGCGTAGCCGTTTTAATTAGGCCCTAAATCCCCGATAAAAAAGCATCTTCATTAGCAAAAATAGGAAAATACGTTAAAAACAATGATCAATCTTCAATGATCAATGAAAAAAGCAAAAGCTCTTCCCGCCCCCGGCAGCAGAGGGGCTGTTTAATTTTTTTTCGATTTTTTCAAAGGCATATCAACGATGAGTAAATTTTACTCAACGATGACCTGTAGATGCCGACGCTGAATGAATTTTTCCAACCCTGCCCCTTAATTGACAAACATGACCCGGGATTGTCACCCCATGACCGGGGGCGGTCAGCGGAGAAGAAATATTGCCTATCGCCTTTCCTTTAGCTGGGGCTGTAATCCCCCGGCGGCAGTCGAGGCCCGGCTTTAAGCGACCGACGGTCGGTCACCACAGACCGACTCCCGGTCATGACCGACGGTCGGTTGGCAGCCACCGGTTTTTCCTCTAAATCGACCGATTGGGCGTTAAATCAACGGATTTTTGGTCATCGACGACGGATTTCTCCTTAAATTGACGGGATTTCGGTCGGCATCGACGGATTTTTCGTCAAATTAACGGTTTTTTGCCCAAATCAGCGAATTTTTGCTTAATTTGACCGAATTTTCGTTAATTTAAAGGAAAAGTTACCAACTCCGGGGGCCGGGTCTTGCATGTTAACTTTTTTTTCATCTTTAGTAGGCGGGGCGGCAGTCTGGCCGGTAACGACTCCACGGACTCGGCTGGGGACGGTGAGTGCAAAAGTGCAAATTTTGCGGAAAAAAAATTATAAACCGCGGATAGCAGTCGATCTTCCGGGCATCGTCTACGATCTGTGGAGCATCAAAATCGGTCTCCTGGACATCGACAACGACCCCCTGAACACCAAATCGATGCTCCAACCATCAAACCAGCCCTTCCAATCAGCATCTCCAGGTTTCAGGCTTTTCCGGTTTTACTATGCCTACGACAAGGATGCGGCGCACCCAACCTCTTAGCCTCCGGGTCTGAATGCCACCATTGACATTTTCTTAATTTCTTCTTATTATTAACACATGATGGCGATTAAAAAAATACTTATTATTGTTATGCTAATGTCGGTCGGGGCGCGCCTTTTCCCTTGCACTATGATCTTAGTGGGGAAAAATGCCGCCGTCGATGGTTCTGTCCTCCTGGCCCACAACAACGATCTGCCGGGCAATATCGCTGCTTTGATGCAGGTTATTCCCGCGGCGCGGCACTTGCCGGGAGAAAAAATCACTTTCAAAAACGGGCTGAAAATTCCCCAGGCCGAAAAAACCTTCCGCATGTTGATTATGTACTGTTACTATGGTTTCGCGGAGGGCGACGCGGTGATGATGAACGAACACCAGGTGGCCATTGCCGGAGGAGTGGCGCTAAAAAAAGACCGCAGCCCTGAAGCAGTCGAAGCAGATCCGCTGATCAAAAAAGGAGTCGGCGGTTACGTGCGCTATATCGCGCTGCAAAGAGCAAAAACCGCAAGGGAATGCGTGGAATTAATCGGCGCGATGTACTCTAAATACGGCATCTCTTATCCCAGCGGCGTGGGCGCCGCGGACCCGCATGAGGTCTGGTACTTAGAAGCGGGTGGCGGCAGGGCCTGGGCAGCCCGGAAAGTGCCTGACGACAGCTACTTAGCTGTCGCCAACGGCTACCGCATCGGCACAGTAGATTTCAACGATAAGGAAAATTTTATCCTGCCGCGCTACTTAAAAAAACTGTTGATAAAAAAAGGTCTGTGGAACCCGAAAAAAGGGCCTTTTCATTTTGCCGCCACTTTTGGCCGCAAAAGGAGAAACGAGAATGATTTTTACAATACTCGCCGGGTGTGGAGGGTGCAGGCTCTTTTGACTCCTTCCCGGCAACAGGCAGCGGGTGCTTTTTCTTACCCGGAGTTTTTGCGGCCCGATAAAAAAATCACCGTGCCGGGTTTACTTGCTGTTCTTAGGGATTATTACCAGGGAACACTATTCGAGAAAAAGCCGTCCTCAAACTCAAAATTAACAAAAGTTTTTTGGGGGG
>JAGLSW010000368.1 GCA_023135565.1 Candidatus Aminicenantota bacterium
GACGGAGTTTCAAGAATTTTATCTTCATATGCTGGGGTAAAAAAATAGGCCATTTTTTGGGGCATTGCTGTAATTGCATCGTGGAGGGCATTACTTAATTCTTCGACGCCAAAAGGTTTATGTAAGAAGTTTGAGATTAAAAGGTCGCCGGCAATCGTGATCACTTTTTTTAATTCCAAATCGTCTCCTGTGGTTACAATGGTATTGCAGCGGGGATAGTGATTGTGGAGATATTTTGCTATTGGAATACCCAGGTAATCATTGCTTGCGTCAAGGTTAACATCAAGAATCGCTACATCGAAATCGGGGCATTTTGAATTGGAAAGAAATTCGATTGCTTCGTTTTTTGTAGAAATCTTTATTACTTTAATACCACAGCTTTCTAAATAGAAACTGGTCTCATTTAAGAATTTTGTATCATCATCTACTATCAAGATATTCTTGATTTCAGGTGGAAATCTTATTAACCAATCCCTTTGATTTTGATTTCCAACCTCTTTTCTTTCGTTAATATCAATAGAATTTTTTTGTATTATGGGCAGGAATTCCGTGACATTTTGGAGATTTTTTGCATATTCAGGGAGAGATAATTTTACAAGCCTATTTACTGAGTCAACTTCATCTTCCTTTACAACTCCAGCGATAATGTCACCTGTTGAAACAGTTTTAAAATTTTTCCAGGTACGAGGGAAAGATATTTTGTCAATATCTGAAAGTTCGACAAAACCATAGATACCGGGTTCTACTCTACCATAGGCACGGGTTGCCGTTACTGATTGCACTTCCATATCTTTATTGATGCCTTTCTCCCAGGTTTTGATTTTATCCCAGGGGTCTTTGCCAAAGCGGATATGGCTGACCAGTTTTCTTCTACCGCCAAGCTCTCTACCGTAAACATCGACATCTAATTCTTCCCCCTGGGTGCAGATATTTTGCTCAGGGAGTTTTTTAGAGAGTGTAAATTCGGTTGAAAGCTCCTTCCCCGGCAGCCATGCTTCTTCGTTACTCTCAAGGAGGAGAACGACAACTCCTTTCGCCTTAATTTCTAAAACCTTTGCTTTTGCCATATATCAAATCCCTAAACATTATTATATAGATAGTTTTATACCCCAATAATTTAAAAAAGTCAAGGAAAAAAGGGGGTTTCTGTCAATCTCCGAAATTTTATATAATAAAGGGGAGGGTACTGCGATATTCCAATATTCCATAATTCCGATATTTAATGATAACGTAGGGCTAGTATTGTAATATCATCAGATTGGGAAATACCTGCTGAAAATTCATTAATTTCTTTAATTAATCCTTTTACGATTTCTACGACGGAAGTATGCTTTAACCTTTCCAGGTGCTTTGGTAATCGCGTTTTGTCATCACCAAAATGTTTATTATTTGAGTTCTCTGCATCAGTTACCCCATCGGTGTAACAAAGGATTGTATCTCCTTTTTGAAGTTGAATTTTTTCCACTTCGTAATCGAAGTTAATCTCTCCGAGATTACTTAGCCCTAAAGGTAGTCCTCCCTTTTGCGATAATTGTTGTACTCCTTGAACATTGGACAGTAGGAATGGAGCATGGTGTCCTCCGCAGCTATATTTCAGAATCCCACTCCTGAAATTAAGTACACCATAAAATACAGTCACGAAAAGTCCGGGGAAATTTTCATTTTCCTGTTTAAGACGATAATTAACCCTTTCTAAGCATTCTCCGGGATGCCCGACTCTTATAGCTGTGGTTTTCAACAATGCACAACATTTAGCCATGTATAGAGCAGCAGGGATACCTTTGCCACGAACATCTCCAAGAACAAAAGCCAATCTATCTTGATCAATGAAAAAGAAATCGTAAAAGTCGCCTCCCACCTCTTTTGCAGGAATCATCTTTGCGTAAATATCGAATTCTATTTGCTGCGGGAAGGGTGGAAATTTTTGCGGTAACATTGATTCTTGAATACGTGAGGCAATTTCGAGTTCACTTTTAAGGGCTACCAATTCATCATGTTTCCTCAATGCCTCTTTAACAATATTGACCTGTGTTAATGCCTTTTCTATTGTTTTCTTAAGATCATCAAAAGGGACGGGTTTATTTAAGAAATCGAAAGCTCCTTCATTCATTGCTCTTCGAATTTTTTCCATATCACCGTAACCTGTAATGATTATTGTTTTCCTTGTAATAGGCTTCTTCATTTTATTGAGCTTTTTAAGAAATGTTAACCCATCCATTTCCGGCATATTGATATCTAATAGAACAACTTCTACGTCAGGGTTCTTTTCCAATTTTTCCAATGCTTCACGACCATTTTCTGCAAAAATTAATTTCCATTCTCTACTGCGAGTCTGTTTCTTAAATATTTTTTTGATGAGTTTTGCCCATTCAGGCTCATCATCGACTACAAGAATTTTGTGTGGCATTGCTACCTCCTTTTTTTTAAAAAATCTCCGCTGTCTTTTTCATCTTCATGATAAAATTTTTTACGTTAGAAAAGTTTACCATAAAAGAATTTTTTTTTCTACTATCATTTCACAGGATTTTAAAGGACTGCGTAAATGCCTGGAATGTTGGAGTGTTGGAATAGAAGAGTGCCGGAAAAAAGACGCATTCCAGCTTCTATCCCCAGCAATTCTCTTTTTGAAAAATTTTTCCATAAATACTACTGAATTTTTC